>NZ_JAUBVX010000003.1:0-68569 GCF_036706065.1 Microcoleus sp. A2-C3
CCTCATTCTCTCCCGGCGCGGTGGCTCTAGTTCTTCTTTTGCCACCGTTCTCATCTTTAGTTAGTCTAAACTACAGTTAAGGAGCGCCATGACTGCAACAACATTAGCAGAGAAATTAGATCAACCGTTGCTATTTCCAGGGTTAAGTTGGGAACAATTCAAAACTTTAGAACCGATGCTGGATATTCCAGGAGTTCGGCTGTCATTTTTAGATGGGATACTGGAGATTCAGAAAATGCCTGGAAGAAAACACGAAACAGCCAAGGGACGTATCGGTGCGTTGGTAGAAACTTACATGATGGCGACAGGAATCGATTTCACCCCTACGGAGTCTCTGACTTTAGAAAATGAATCGCGATTGGTAAAGTGTGAAGCAGATAAGTCTTACGAATTGGGGGTTGACAGAGAACGTCCAGATTTAGCGATCGAAGTAGTCGTTACTAGCGGCGGAATTGATAAGCTAGAGGCTTACAAACGGCTGCAAATCCCTGAAGTCTGGTTTTGGGAAAACAGCCGACTTTCTCTGTATGCTCTGGGACAGGAAGGATACGAACCGATTGCGAGTTCTCAATTGCTTCCAGAACTCGATATTGGTTTACTCGTCAGGTGTGTTAATATACCGAGTCATGTTGAGGCAATTAAGGAATTCAAAAGGGCGATCGATCTCAATTCTTAGTCAAAAATATTGAGTAACTGTGACATCATTGAAGAATTGGTAACAGCAAAAAGGTCTATAATAGAACTACAACTCACAGGAAGCACGACCATGAGAACAGTCGTTCCCACCCTCAAATCATCTGAAATTATCTACCCCAGTGCGGATGGAAAACCCGTGGCAGAAACTTACGACCACCTTTATGCAATTCTAACCACTTTAGAAGTCCTCAAGCAATACCTGAGCGGACAGCGCGCTACCGTTTTGGCTAACCAGTTTTTATATTACGCTGAAGGTTTCCCAAAATTGCTTACTGCACCGGATGTTATGGTAATTTATGATGTGGAACCGGGAGGCAGAGATAATTATAAAATCTGGTTAGAAGGGCAAGTTCCGAAGGTAGTTTTTGAAATTACTTCACCGAGTACGCAGTCGGAAGATAAAGTTACGAAAAAAGACTTGTACGAAAGTTTAGAAGTTCAGGAATATTGGTTGTTTGACCCCAAAGGACAATGGATACCCGAAAAATTGCGGGGATATCGACTGTGGGAAGATGGCTATCAATTAATTACTGACAGTCGCAGTGAAGTGCTGCAATTGCGTTTGGAAATAGAGGGAAAACTCATCGGTTTTTATCGGGAGGATAATGGAGAAAAATTACTGATTCCTGATGAATTAGCCTCGGCATTAGAAGCGCAACGCCAGCGCGCCGAAACTGAACGCCTGCGCGCCGAAGCTGAAAGTCAGCGGGCTGCTGAACTCGAATCTTTGCTAGCGCGTTATCGAGATCAGTTTGGCGAATTGCCTGATGGTAACAGCTAAAAAATCAGCGGCCGATCGCACTTCATCGATCTCGATCGCCCGCGTGCTATTCTTAGCTAAATATTCTTGACAAATCTCAGCTTTTTTGTTTTATCTCGAATTGCTGTCAAATTTTAAATGGGAGGGGCGATCGTTTTGCGATCGAACTTGGGCAATCTAGAGATAGGTGCTTCGTGAGTGCCTGGAAAACAGCGACGCTAAGGGTTGGCAATGGAAAGTATACAGAAAAAATCTGGTGAGAGTGGGGTTCGTAAGGGCGATCGAATTAAGCAGATTTTTGCGTTTGTATCGATGGCTGGTTTTGCTGGTTCTACGATTTTTGGTATGGTGAGTCTGTTCAGCAGCGGTTTGAGCAGCCAGCACCGACAAAAACCTGTAGCTGTTGCTGCTGTTTCTCAGGAGTCTCTGCTGGCGGCGCAGGAACGGGGATATGAGACGGTTTTGCGGCGGGAACCTCAGAATCAGACGGCTCTGGAGGGGTTGGCAAATGTGCGGTTGGGGATGAATAATGGGAAAGGGGCGATCGAGCCTTTGGAGAAGTTGGTGAAGTTGAATCCTGACAGAGCTGATTATCAGGCGCTGTTGGCCCAGGCGAAGGGGCAAAAGTAGGGAAAGGGCGATCGGTGAGGATTAGCGATCGAGTAAAGTTATTATCTAAATAGGTAAAACCAGAAAGGAGTTGAGATTGTGCCTGACAAAAGCCCATTAGTTAGCATTGGTATGCCATTGTACAATGAAGAACGCTACCTACGTCAGGCTTTGGATTCTTTAATATCACAAGATTATGCTAATTTTGAATTAATTATATCAGACAATGCGTCTGTGGATGGCACTTCCGATATCTGCCAAGAATATGTAGCCAAAGATCGGCGGGTTCATTACTACCGGAATGAAACTAATATTGGTGCTGCTGTCAATTTCAAAAGAGTCTTTGAATTAGCGCATGGAGATTATTTTGTATGGGCTGCGGGTCACGATCTCTGGCATCCAACATTTTTGTCTCGCTGTTTAGAAATTTTCTCGCAAGATGAATCACTTGTCTTGTGCCATCCACAAGCTATGTGGATCAATACCGACGGTCAGCCATTAGGTTTAATACCTAGCTCTGTTGAAACCAGAGGTTTGAATAGAATATCCCGATTTAACGTTGTTTTGTGGGGGCTGGGATACTGCTATCCTGTGTATGGTCTTATTAGTTCCCAAGCCCTAAGAAAGGTTAGCCTAGGGCTGCAAGTGATTGCAACTGACGCTATTCTCCTAGCTGAGCTATCTCTTTTGGGAGCTTTTGCTCACATAAGCGCTCCACTTTTTTATATTAGGAAAATGGAGGATTTCGGCAGTTGGGATAAGTATTTTGAAAAAATATTTATGCAGAATTTATCAGGTTTGTCTGCGCATTCTTTGTACTGGCAGATGATTGGCGAATATTTAAAAATTGTGAACAAGCACATTAACTGTTCTTTCGAGAAAGATGCTGCCACTTTATCAACAGTTATCTGCTTGCGGGAGAAGTCTAGCTGGATTTTAAGGGGTCTCCAAAATTCAAAAGTTCAAGGGCTATCTTCTAACTCCGTTGCAGAGAAACTGATTAATCAGCTAGGATCAAAATTTCACAGCTTAGCAATGGATATAGAACAGCTATTTACATATCAAGATGACAAAATTGATAGCAGAAGTCCTAAAATTATAATTGATGCAATATTTTTTCAGATATATAAAACAGGAATTGCTCGTGTATGGAAGTCCTTACTAGAAGAATGGATTAAAACAGATTTTGCCAAACATATTATTATCCTCGATCGCAGCGGCACAGCTCCGAAAATCTCAGGTTATCAGTATCGTCTAATTCCATCTTATTTATCTGATTCTAGCGATGCTGCTGCCGATCGCGAAATGCTGGAGCAAATCTGCATCGAAGAAGAGGCAAGCTTATTCATTTCAACATATTATACAACTCCCATCTCAACTCCCTCTGTATTCATGGCTTATGACATGATCCCAGAAGTGATGAGATGGGATATGAATCTCCCAGTTTGGCAAGATAAACATCATGCAATTAGACACGCTTCTAGTTATCTTGCAATTTCAGAGAACACAGCCAATGATTTAGTAACATTTTTCCCGGAAATTTCTAGAGAGTCGATCGAGGTTGCTCATTGTGGATTTGAAAATATTTTCACTCAAGCAGATTGTCAAAAAATAAATGAGTTGAAGAATAAGTACGGAATTGCTAAACCGTACTTTCTGCTGGTGGGTTTGAGAGACGGTTACAAAAATGTAAGGTTATTTTTTCAGGCATTTTATCAACTAGAAAATCAAGATGATTTTGTCATTGTCTGTGTAGGAGGCGAAGACAAATTAGAAGAGGGTTCGGCAGCTTATGTTTCGGAAACGAATGTCCACCTGTTACCCCGTATTGATGATGCAGAATTAAGAGTCGCTTATTCTGGGGCTACGGCTTTAGTTTATCCGTCAAAATATGAGGGTTTTGGTTTGCCAATTGTGGAGGCAATGGCCTGCGGTTGTCCCATAATTACTTGTCCCAATTCTTCTATACCTGAAGTAGCGGGAGAGGCCGCTTTGTATGTTAAGGATGATGATGTTGAAGCAATGACGATCGCACTTGCCAACATTCAAAAGCCTGATGTGCGGGAATCCTTGATAGCTGCGGGTTTTGAGCAATCCACCAAATTTTCCTGGTCAGGAATGGCGAAAAAAGTTAGCTCAGTGTTGATTGAAGCGACGCTATTACCTTTAAAATTGAGAGAGACTAATTTCATTATTTTTCCAGATTGGAGTCAATCAGAACCAGACATTAGCAGGGAATTAGAAAAGGTGATAACGACTATTCTGACTCACCCGGACAGCCAGCAGATAACTTTACTAATAGATACCAGTAATCTTGATGAAAATTCCGAAATAGATGCTAATCTACTTGTATCTGGCGTTGTGATGAATCTTCTGATGCAAGAAGACTTAGAAATGACCGGCGAACCGGAAATTTCCCTAGTTGGCAAACTGGGCGAATTGCAGTGGCAAGCTTTGCTGCCTCGCATTCAAGATCGAATTTCCTTAGTCAAGGAGAATGAACAGGCGATCGGTCGTACACTTCTCTTGTCATTTAAATGTTCTTGACTAATCTCATGTTTTATGTCATAGGCTGGAAGTGTTCTCAAATTTTAAATGGTGAAGGGCGCTCGTTTTGCGATCGAACTTGGGCAATCTAGAAAATGGAAAGTAATTAGAGTATCTAGGAGATATAAGTAATGTATTCAAAAAATTTATTTTCGGTCATTATCCCCACACGTCAGAGGCATGATACATTAAAACATTCCATTCAGAGTGTCATTAATCAAACTCATAAGGAATTTGAACTTGTCGTTATGGACAACTTTAGCAGTCCCGAAACTGCTGAAGTTGTAGCTTCATTTAAGGATGAGCGAATCAAGTATTATCGCGCACCTGAAAGACTCTCCATGTCTGACAATTGGGAACTAGGGTTATCTCACGCTACAGGAGAATACATTACTGTTCTCGGAGATGATGATGCTTTAATGCCAGATTGCCTGGAAATTTGTTTAAATTTTCTCAATAAATATGACGTGCAGACAGTGGCTTGGTCTCGCGGTACTGTATATTGGTGGCAAAATGCTATTGTACCTTGGCATAGAAATAAATTATACGTTCGGTTGCAGCAGCAGGTAGCTTTACAATTTCAAGCAAGACAAAAATTAAAGCAGTTCTATAATTTTGAAGTTTCTTATGATGAACTCCCAATGCTATACAATGCTTTTATTCATAGAAGCTTAATAGAAAAAATTAAATCGGTTCATGGTAAATATTTTATGTCATCTATTCCCGATGTTTACTCGGGTGTAATTAATGCCTATTATTTAGAAAATTACTTATATTCTTTTCGACCTCTTTCAGTAGCCGGTAATTCTGGACATAGTACGGGAACTTCATCGTGCTACCCCAGCCTTGGTGGAAAACCGTTTAAAGATTTTTTGACTGATGCGAAGAAAGATACTAAAAAACTGCTGCACGATAGTTTAGTACCATCAATCAACCCATTCATGAGCATTGCTGACGTGCAAGTTCGCACTAAAGAGTTATTTTTTCCGGCGGATGAAGAGATTAACTTTAATATTTTAACTGTCGTCAGGGCTGGTGCTTCAAGTATCAATATGGATCTTGGCGAGTACGAAACTCGTTTGCAAGAAATTGAGGAATTGGCCAAGAAGCATAAAATACCTACTTCGGAGTTTAACATTCCCGAAAAACAGACGCATCAACCCCAACCATATCAAGGCCCCATCTCGGACGGAAATGGCTCAATAACTACATGGGCGATTAATGGAGATCAAGCGGGAATATCTAATGTGGCTCAAGCGGCGATGCTGGTATGGGGAATGTTACCTGATTTAAGTTTTTTTCAGGTTAATTATTTGTCTAAAGAGCAGGCAATTACTCTCTACCAAAACTTGAATTTAAAAGAAATCAATTTAATAGTATTTCCCGACTGGAATCAGCCAGAACAGTCTTTGAATGAGGAGTTGGCGCAGGCAATTAGAGCAATAGTCACTCACCCAGACAAAGATAAAATGACTCTGCTGGTAGACAGCAGCCAGATTTCTGATGAGGATGCAAATCTCGCTTTGTCTAGTGTCGCGATGAACCTTTTAATGGAAGAGGAGCTAGATGTCTCCGAGTGGCCAAAAATTTCACTTTTTGGACCATTGAGCGAAATCGAGTGGCAAGCTCTGAGGCCTCGCCTGCACGGTAGAATTGTGTTGGAGCATGAAAATAAAGTGGCGATTGCAGCAGAAGGTAAGAGGATTGCAGCATTTCAACTCGACCATTTTATGCAGGAGACTAGCTGATGAATCTAGCGAGTTTGTGCAGCACTCGCTGCACAAACTACTCACTCAGACAGATCGGCACTATTAATGATTTTTGTCAACATATATCTGCCACATTTGCTCGTAAGCTTTTTCCATCTCTCGCGTAAATTGCTTACCATTCCACAGCGGCGCAGTTTGTCGTGACTGCCGCAGTTTCCAAGATATTTGCTGCCGCAAAACTGGATCTTTCCCTAGACGAATTCCCCATTCTACATACTCTTCATCAGTCCAAGCAATCCCTTCGGAAATACCAGCATTCATCATCATCGTATAGCTGTTGCGGGCAGCAAACTGCTCTCCAACGCGCGTTACTATAGGAACCCCCATCCACAGCGTTTCCATAGTTGTTGTAGCTCCGTTGTAGGGGTAAGTATCGAGTACCACATCTGCAATGCCCAAATTAGCTCTGTGTTCTGCCTCCGATCCAGCCAACGGTAAAAATCTCAGCCTGTCGCCCTCCACCCCTTCTGATTCTGCAACTTGGACAAAAAACTTTTTGATTGATTCTTGATCCGCCAAACCTTTAATTAAAAAATAGCTATTCGGTACAGCTTTAAGAATTTGCATTTGTAGCCGTGCTGTGTCGGGGTGATACTTATATCCCCTCTGAGCGCTAAAATAAATCACAGCATCACTGCCGATATCCAAACTATCGCGTCGCAGCGTTGGCACCCCAACCTCAAAACCATCGACTGCTATGTAAGTTTGAGGCAAACGCCAGATTTTTTCCGTATAGTAGTCCTGAGCCGATTCTGGTAAAACGTATGGATCGGCAATATAGTAATCAATAGTTGGCAGGTTCGACGCATCCCAGCCCAGCCAAGTCACCTGAACAGGTGCTGGTTTAATGGCCATAGTTTCACAAATATTTGTCAGTGTGAGGCTATCGAGATCGACTAAAATATCAATTTCATCTTCGTAAATTTTCTCAGCAGCTTCCTGACCGTTTAATCCTAATTTATAAGCTTTATCAACTTTGCTAATGTACCAATCTTCTAACTTGTCGCGGTTCATTTCAGAGCCAAGCAGGTAAGCATTTACTTCAAATCGATCTCGATCGCGGTGTTCAAACACCCACCGCGCCAACCACCCCACAGAATGGCTGCGTAAACAATGAGAAATATATCCAATCTTCAACCGTTTTTTAGGCTGCTCAGTGTTTAGCATAGGCGAACGCCACTTACGGCACCGAGCTACCTTTTCCTTAGCGTAATTTTCAACGTTTAATTTAGCAAGCTGAGCTACTTGACGGCGAAGTTGTAGATTTTCCTCGGGTTTATCCTGAAAGTATGGGAAAAAAAAGACTGCTGAAAATAAGCGAGATGTGGCAGATGAACCTAGGGAGTCCGGTTGATCCTCCAACAAAGACACTAACAGGGATTTGTTTATTACCAACGCTAAACAAAATTCATCCCAATAACCGCCAGCACTCATCAAACTGCGCATGATCAGGAAATTAGCATAAACTTTATTTGCTAAGCCTTCCATAACTGAGTAGCACAATTTAGCAGTTTCTATGCCTTTGGTATACTGGGCACTATCTTGATAAAAACAAGACAAAGCAGCCAGTAATTCTGGATGTTTGGGAGCCACAACCAAGGCTAACTCACTGAAGCGTGCTGCTAACTCAATTTGCTTTGCCGAGTAAGAAAGCTTATAAACAAATGGTATTAAAATACTCAGAAAAGTTAGGATATCTTTGACGTGGGCTGTACTAGCTTCCGTAAAGTCAAAGGATGACTGATAAAAAGAACCCCTGTCTAAAACATTCTTCAATACTTGCATCAATAGCTCAAAGTCTACGCTGTTTGCTGGTTCTGACTTGAGCAGCTCAATGACCCCTATATCTACTAATTCCTCTCCTGTATATGTCTCAAGCAGAGTGGACAGCCCGATCAAATGCAACAGGTTGTTGATATCTGTAGGATTAATTTCCCTGATGTGCTGCCGAATTGCCCAAGCCACTGCATAGTTACCCAGATCCCGTTGTCTATCCGCCTCTGTTTGCAGAACCTGTATTAGTTCCTGGGTCCAAAACTCTATTTCTTCAGGTTCTCCCTCAGCCACTGCCAACAGCCAAGTAGTCTGAGCTTCTACCTCTTGTCCCTGCAATAGCAACATCAATCCTAACTGCCAGTAGTAGGACTTGACACTTGGTTCATCTTCAATAGCTTGTTCGTAGAGCTTTGCAGCCTGAACATAATTTCCTTGGAGCAGAAATTGATCAGTTTTTTGCTGCCAATCAGATCCTACAGCCGATAAATCACTAGAAACCATATACTAAGCTGTTAAAAACCGTTTTTACAGAATAGAGCGGGTAGGACTCTGTGTTCTACCCGCTCTCGTCAACAAGCCATGCTTATTAGGCTGAACAATTAATTACTTGGTAACTGCTTCCATGCCTGTTCCACAGGTGAGTTCAGTTGAATTAGCAGCAACAGGAGCCATAGTCGCATTACCGACACCCGCACCCGAAACCTGACAAATTATGCTCTGGGTAGTTTTTGCCTCGCCAGCAGTAACCAACCCAACCGCCCCACCATATCCTTTGAGAGCGGAAGCCGCCGCAGGAAGCGGGTTTCCAACGGTCGTAGCTCCATCTGCTGTAGTTCCCAATTCGTAAGTATAATTACTGGTTTGAGTTTTGAGACCTAGACCCAAAACTGCAACGTTACTCCCAAACCCAGTATTCTCTGCGTAATAAGCCTGCTGACCCTTGTTAATTGAACTGACATACTGTTTGGCTTCAGATTGCTTTGCCTTGTTTGCTTGGTTGAGGAACGCGGGCAAAGCAATAGCCGACAAAATACCGATAATGATGATAACAACAAGCAGTTCAATCAGGGTGAAACCTTGATCCTGTCTTCTTTTGTTGATCTGTTGCAGGAACTTGGCTTTAAATTCAGTCTTCATAATTTGTTTCTCCTTGAGGGGGTGGGATGCTCGTTTCTAACTCTTATATGTAACTTACCCAGTTTCCCCGGCTTTGCTATCATCCCGTCCATTTTTTTTTGAGGTCTGGCGGCTAACGCTCCAAAAGCAGGTATAGAGAGACTTCTAGCCTAGTCAACATTTCCTTGACTTCATCAAAGGCTGTCTCCAGGGCTGCGGGTTCTAGATTAACAGCAGCCTCGGCTCGACTCTGCAACCACTTTTCGGCTAGCGACACCGCAGAGTGCGACCCATCCGACAGAGGTAACAAGCAAGCAGCGATTGTACTGTCGATCGCCACCGGCGCTAGAGTTGGCACAATAATATAACGACTAATCTCAAACGGCGTATCGCTGGCAATGCAATTAGTCAAATCTTCCCTCGCCTGGGAAGTCCTGAGTTGAGGATGCAAATGCACCTGCGCCGACTGCCAGTCAGCCTCCGTCCATTCCGCAACAGGCACAAAAGCCTGAGTTCCGGGATTGCCGCACCAGAAATCAAACAAGCGGTGCTGGGGATGTAACAATTCAAATAAATGCAGCCGTTCTTCCACAGAAGTTTCTGGCAGACTCATCGCCAAAAACGCCGGTAAATTATCTGGATCTTTGAACAAATCCATCAACTCCCAGCGCCGCCAAGCTAGCATACTGATAAACTCTAGATCCGAGGCTCTCAAAAGTCCAAACAGTTCAGGCACGCTACAGCCTTTGTCACCCAGCAACAAATAGTTTGACAGAATCCACCCCTCATCCTTTGCGCGATCAGAATTCCAACTAACTGCTTTGAGCCATATTTCATCTTGCAGTGCTTCCATCGTCTCCCGGACTATTTCAATCTCCAACTCGCCTGGAGTTCCATTCATCAATCCCATTGTTTTGAAAGCAGCTTGAGCGCGAAATACTCCCGCCCTACCAATGGAACTGTGCAGGTTTGTCCGAATAATGCCATCAGGTTTGAGAACCGATTTCATCGCCTGCAATCCTGCAACAGCATCGGGCAATAAATAAAGCACTTCGTCAGCATTAATGTAGTCGAACTGCAAACCTAAACTGGGTAATTCTTCTATTTTCATCGCATGAAATTCGGCATTCTCAAAGCCGTGATATTCCAAGCGGTTGCGGGCCAACTTAACAGATTCTTCTGATAAATCAATTCCCACAATCTTAGCTCCCGGATTAGCTACAGCCAAAACTAAGGATTTGTATCCGCTACCGCAACCCGCATCCAGAATCAGTTTGCCTTCAGTATTGACAATTTTCCGATTTCTGAAGTAGTAAGCAGTTACCAGGTTGTGCAGGTAGAGCGACTCATACTCAAACTCAGGAGATTTTTCTAGAGGAATTCTGGGAAAAGGGGCATAATCAAATTGCTGGCGAATTTGGTTTATTAAATCAGATTCTTGATTTTCCATTTTGAATTACTTTTGATTTTGGTAAATTTTCCGGTGGCATCCCCTATTATAAAACACTACGGTTCAGTTAAGCCAGATCCCCCCTAGCCCCCCTTAAAAAAGGGGGGGACAAGAAGTTGTTCAAAGTCCCCCTTCTTAAGGGGGATTTAGGGGTATCTCCGGGCAATAAATAATACTAATCTAAGCGTATTGTATTATAAAATGGAAAGGCATTTCATCCCTGGGCGATCGCCCAACCAGCACATCCATGAACACCAACATCAGCCCCATCCTCAAAGTATTCTGCTTCTCCGCCGCCCTTTCCCTTGCCATCAAATACGCAGGGCCCAGCCTATCCATACCCTCCACCGATTTAAACGCCCTCATCGCCGTGGTTTCCCCCAGTATCATTCTAGCTGCGATCCTAGGCTGGCGGGCATGGCAACAGCAGCCGAGATAGCTGGTGAGGAACGTATCGCACAAAACAGCAAAAGCCCCACAATACCCAACAATACAGGACAGACTATCAAATGGATCTAACCACCTTAAATCTCAAACCATTAAACTTGCTCATTTTCCCCGATTGGAGCCAACCAGAAGAATTGCTATATTTAGAGTTAGCAGCAATTATTAAAAGTATTCTAACTCATCCCGATAGCCATTATCTAGCTCTCTTAATAGACATCACCGACATTATAGAATCATCTGAATTAGATGCTAATTTAATTTTGTCAGGAATTCTCATGGATCTCTGCATGGAAGAAGATTTAGATTATAGCACAGAACCGGAAATTATTTTATTAGAAAACCTCAGTCAAAGCCAGTGGCAAGATATTTTGCCACAAATCCAATATCGAATTAAGTTAGTGGCGGAAAACCAAACAGCACTAGCCGAATCTGGGGCTGACAAACTTCCTGTATTGGAACAGGATAGACTTAGCGATATAACCCTTGAATCCCAAGCGTCACGGTTGATAGACTTTGGCAACACACTCTACCGTCAAGGAAGACATGAAGAAGCCATTAAGCACTATCAAAGGTTTTCACAATCCCATATAGGAGATGTAGAACTATTTGTCAGCCTCAGCGATTGTTGGCGAAACCTCAATCAAATTACAGCAGCGATCGCAATCCTTGAAGAAGGAATTCGCCATTATCCGACAGCCGGAAAACTGCACTTTGAATTGATTAAAATCTTCCAGCAAAACGGACGCATAAAACAAGCTATTTCAAACTCCGAAATAGCCGCCAATATTCTGCCGAATGAATATGTTTTTAAACTTTTAAAACACTTAACATTGCCCCTAGTTTACAATACACTAGAAGAAATTAATTTTTACCGAGATAGATTTGTCATAGAATTAGAAAAATTAATTCGTGAAACATCTCTAATAACTCCAGAAGACAAAATAAATGCTTGCATCGGTTTGAGGAGTTTTACTAATTTTTACCTAGCCTATCAAGCCCACAATGTTGTGGAATCACAATCAAAATATGCCAATTTAGTTCATCAAATCATGGCAGCCAACTATCCCCAGTGGGTGCAACCGCGACAGATGCCTCCACTGCCGGAAAATGGCAAAATCAGAGTCGGCTATATTTCCAGTTACTTGTATGCTTACAGCGGCACTTTATGGTTAACTGGCTGGTTGCGTTATGCCGATACACACAAAATTGAAATTTACTGTTACCACACAGGTAATGATACCGATTTAATTACAGAACAATTTCGCGAATATAGTGATGTATTTCGCCATATTCCTCATGACTTAGAAGCTGTAGCTAAACAAGTTATTGAGGATAAATTGCATATTCTTGTATTTCCTGAAATTGGCATGGATGCACCAACGATACAATTAGCAGCTTTGCGCCTTGCCCCCGTGCAATGTTCGGCATGGGGACATCCTGTAACCTCTGGTTTGCCAACCATTGACTATTTTATTTCCAGCGAATTGATGGAACCGGAAAATGCACAATTGCATTACTCAGAAACCTTAATTAAGTTGCCTAATATTGGCGTTTCTTACCCAAAGCCAACCGTGGGAGAATTAAATAAAAGTCGCTTAGATTTTGACCTCCGAGAAGATGCCGTCATTTATTTTTGCTGCCAAGCTCCTTTCAAATACTTACCGCAATATGATTTTATATTAGCAGAAATTGCCCTCCGCGTTCCGCAAGCTAAGTTTATTTTTCCGCGCGGTGAACTGTTGCGGGAACGGCTCAAGCGGGCTTTTGCTGCTGTTAATCTCGATAGCGAAGATTACTGTGTATTTCGAGCGATTGCAACTCGACAAGAATATATAGCAATTAACTTTCTTGCTGATGTTTTCTTGGATACTTTCACTTGGTCGGGGGGAAATACGTCGTTGGAGGCGATCGCCTGTAATTTACCTATAGTAACCTGTCCGGGAGAATTTATGCGGGGAATGCACGCTTATAGCTTTCTCAAAATGCTGGGAGTAACCGACACAATTGCCCAAAATGAAGAGGAATACATTCAAATTGCTGTTAATTTGGGTTTAGATTCTGAGTGGCGGCGAGATGTTGCACAACGCATGAGTCAGCGACACGATCATTTGTTTGACGATAAAATTTGTGTGACAGCTTTAGAGGGTTTTTATCAAAAAATTGTTCGAGAAAGACTTGAAAGTTAAAGCAATTTTAATAAATGTTTTTGAGAATGTTGGGCGGAGTGAAACGGAGGGTTGTTTCCTAATCCCTTGAAAATAACAGGTGCGTCGCTATGAGATTGTCGCTCTTTTTTGAGGATAGTCGATAGCGACGCACCCTACGGCTACTAGCTGCTGTAGAGATATAGATGAAAACACCGCCCTGGCACTAAAAGAGATATCCTAGATTTTTAAGTTGGCATAATGTCGTCGAGTTTCAGTTGTAAATTTGGAAACAAGTAAGAAGAAATAGTATCTCCCAAGCGATATTGTTGCTGCTGGTATGCACCATTAACTAATTGGCAGACTGTGAAAGTCGGTTGCTTTGGATTGCCGATAAATTGCCAACCACCCAAGCCCCGAAAGTCCACAATCCAATATTCGGGGATATTCAAAAAAGCGTACTCTTCCACTTTTCTTGCATAATCATCTTGCCAATTAGTGCTGACCACTTCAGCAACAAGCTTAATGGTACTACCGTTACAAATAACTGGTTCTTTTTGCCAAAGTGGTTCTTGACTTAGTTCTGCTTTATCTAAAATAATTATGTCAGGACGCAGCGCTGTAGCTTCAGCATATAGTGGTTTTATCAGACAATTTTTTGGTACCAACCAGTTGAAGTTATCCCGAAAGATTTCGACATAAATTCTACCGGCAATGCTCCCAGCAACAGCTTGGTGAGGACCAGTAGGTGACCTGTCTCTGAGTTCTCCATCAATTAGTTCATAGCGTGTATTATCCCCATGTTGGGAGATAAACTCCTCAAAGCTAAATAATTTTGGTGTAGTGTAGGTCATAGATCGTGTTTTCACGGGATGTAATTTAATTGTAATTTAACTGTAAGTAGTATGCGATCGCGCTCCCAGCTTGACAATTTCGCCCGATCGCTCTTATCGCCCTGTTTGCCCCAGTATCATTATAGATGCACTTCTAGACTGGCGAACCCAACCCACTCAAACCGACTTAAGCATAACAAAATAAGCCCGATCGCCCTAACCAGCAATTCCCCTCCTAAACTCCCTCATCGCTTCCACACTCGAAGCCATCAGCAAACAGCGACACAGTAAATTAATATCTAAATCTGGCAAAACAACACTTGCAGAAATTGTAGCATAACCCTCAGAACCCAAGCGATACATAGCCAATACACCATCCTCCCAGAACCAGACTTCAGAAACTCCCAATACTCGATAGCGTTCCAATTTTCTGACAGTACCGCTAGTAAACACTACTTCGATACATAAATCGGGAGGAGAATTTGGGGTGATGCGTCTGCCAATAAAATAAGATTCATCAGCTTGTACAGACACTATCCCTTCCTCTTCTTGGGTAAAGCTTCCCGTAGGTGCAAACTCAATATCATTTTCGGCGCAGTAAATAGCCAGCAGCGTACAAATTGTCCTACTAAAAAATTCGTGTTCCGGGGAAACTGCCAAGATTTCCACCTCTCCTCTGTAATAAAACAACTTGATTCCAGGGGAGTCAGAAAACCCCTGTTCAATTAGTTTGAACTGTTCCCAGCTAATCCCAGAATGAATGAACCGTTGGTCTATTGGCCGTAAAAGTGTCTGTGTCATCATGCCAATCTCTATTAAACTACTGAAATTATATTAAACAATTATGATTTACTTCTGCCGTAAGCTATAATGTTTCTGGCAATCTCCTCATTCATTGCATCTTTCCTGTCTGAAGAACAGGCAAGATGCCTGTTCCACAAAATATCAAGTTTATTGTGGGGTGTCTCGCCCTTGAAAAACTGATTGACAATGGTGCAATATCTAAGTTCGATCGCCCTTTCGTTACTTTCCAACCCCAACCAAGCCTCACAGTAGAGACTTGTCATAATAGTCTCAATGCCTAATTATACAACTCAAGGTCAATTCTAGGGACAAGGCTGCCCTCGAAAGAGCGATCGCACTTCTGGGCAGTAGGGACACAATCAAGAAGTGCGATCGAGAAGCGCGATCGAGCTACACTTATCTAAACGCAACTAAATCCCTGCCCATCACAACCATCGCAACCAAACTTGAGGCCATCACCATGATTCAAGCCCTACCAGAATTTGTAACATTCGATGAATTCATTGACTGGTATCCTGAAAACTCAGAATACCACTACGAATTGCACAATGGAGAGATTGTTGAGATGCCAAAAGCCACAGGCAAACATTCTAAACTGACAGGTTTTCTCGTAGCTGATCTAAATTTTGAAATCAGACGGCTACAATTGCCGTACTTCATCCCCAAAGAATCTGTCATCAAACCCATCCGCGAGGAATCTGGGTATGAACCAGATATTATTGTACTCAACGAGCAAGCAATGGGAAACGAGCCTCGATGGGAGAAATCATCAATTATTACGATGGGTTCATCAGTCCCGCTAATCGTAGAAGTAACTAGCACTAACTGGGCGGATGATTATGCCCGCAAACTAGAGGCCTACGAGTTGATGGGTATTCAGGAATATTGGATTGTAGATTATTTAGGATTGGGTGGTAGACGGTTCATTGGGAATCCTAAGCAACCAACTTTTTCGGTTTACCAACTAATTGACGGGGAATACCAAGTTAAACAATTCAGAGGGGCTGAGGTAATTGAGTCCCCAACTTTCCCAGAATTGAACCTGACAGCGCAGCAGGTGTTCGCCAAAGGGAATTGAAGAGGCTGCGTTGTAGGAGTATATTGTAAATGTGCGATCGCATTTAAGGTATCTTGTAGAGACGCGATTGCAACAGCCCCTAAAGCAACGCCGGCAATTCCCCGTTATAATATTTAAAATCTAATGAAGCTAGGACAGTGGATGGGCTTATTAGCCCTCATCGCATCTTGTTACATCCTCTGGCAAATCAGGCAAGCCCTACTGCTGCTGTTTGCCGCCGTCGTCTTAGCCACGGCCTTAAACAGACTAGCACGCTACTTACAAAAAAAATTACGACTCAAAAGGTCGATCGCCGTACTGTTCTCAATTAGCTTTTTATTCCTCGTCTTCGTAGGAATGTTCCTGATAATTGTACCGCCCTTCGCCCTGCAATTCCAGCAACTGACCCTGAGAGCCCCTCAAGGAATAGAAAGATTAAATGATTGGGTAAATCAAATCGAAAGTCGCTTCTCTGGACAAATCGGTAAGCTGCCCAATCTCAATGTTAACGACATTATGCAACAACTGCAACCTTTAGTCAACCAACTTGTTGGCGGTGCAGGAGCCTTTGTCGGCAACACATTAGGCGTTATCCTGAGCTTTTTGTTAGTCTTAGTTTTGACATTGATGACCTTAGCAGATCCCCTCTCTTACCGCAAAGCATTTATACAACTATTTCCCTCTTTTTATCGGCGGCGAATCGATAGTATTTTAGATGAATGTGAAGTAGCTCTCGGCAGATGGGTCATCGGCGCTTTGATTAGCATGAGTGTGATTGCTTTGTTGAGCTTAATTGGCCTGTCAGTTTTGCGAGTTCCCCTACCGCTAGCTCATGCTGTAGTAGCAGGATTTCTTAATTTGATTCCCAATATAGGCCCCACTATGAGCGTCATTCCGCCAATGACTATCGCACTTTTAGACTCTCCTTTAAAATCAGGTTTAGTCCTCATCCTTTACTTCTTAATTCAACAGTTTGAAAGCAACATTCTCACCCCCTACGTCATGGCACAGCAAGTATCATTGCTGCCAGCAGTAACATTAATAGCGCAAGTATTCTTCGCCACATTCTTTGGATTTTTAGGCTTGTTGCTAGCCCTCCCTCTCACCGTGGTCGCTCAAGTTTGGATTAGGGAAGCCTTAATTAAAGACATTCTCAACCAGTGGGATGCGAGTCCTAAAACCTTGGCAGCTATCCATTCTGCTATCCACGAAGAATATGAATCTATAGGAGTCACCGAAATCAGGTCAAACCAGTTACCTGAAAACAAATCAGAGATTGCCGATCGTGCAGAAAATGATGATTCTGAAAATAAATAATTCAGGTTTGTACTAATCCTAAATCTGGCTTAAATAGCAGCCTTTTTTTAGTCCGCGCAGACGTAATTTGTTTTTATAGGAGCGATTTTAATCCTTGACTCTTATAAATCGCTATTTTGTAGTCTAGAATTTTAAACCGCATCTTGTCCAGCGCTAAAAATCTGTTGCACAGTCAAATTTAACTCTGGAAATGTGGGCGAAACAATTCGATCGCACCCTCGGAACAGACTGACTTGATACTCGCCGTCAACCAAATGGTGAACAAAAAAAGTAGGTTGTTTAGGATTGCCAATATAGCGTCTGCCACCAAGTGCCAAATAGTCTGCAATCCAGTATTCGGAAATGCCTAAAGCTTCGTAATCAACCAATTTGTGCCCGTAATCATCCTGCCAATTGGTACTGACAACTTCGACAATTAGCCGGACAGAACTACCCATTGTAATGATAGATTGCTTTTTCCATCTCGGTTCGCTGTTCGTCCCTTGTCTGTCCAAAACGATCGCATCCGGTTCGTAACCAGAGCGCTCGTTATCAGCTTTGACAACGCATTCCTTGGGTACGAAGTAGGGCAACCCCAGCCTCTCGATTTCCATCCCTAGCTTCAGGGAGAGGTAGCCAGCTACTTCTGAATGTTCTCCGGTGGCTTTAGGCATCTCAACAATAGCTCCATTATGCAGTTCGTAACGGTTTTCGGAATTTTCAGGATACCAGTCAATAAATTCATCGAACGTGACTGGTTTTAATATCGCTTGAGTCATGCCGATCGCTCCTTATGTTATTTATAAGATCATCTCGATCTCTGTTATAACATTTGGCTGTGTTCTCAAGTCGAGACCGATCGCCAAAACTGCATTTACCCGATCGACATTACCTATTTCACCAAACTAAAATCTAAAAACTAAAATCTAAAATAGTCTTATGCGATCGATCGACGAAATCAACGATAAAATCAGCCAAGGCAAAGCCACAGTCTGGACAATTGAAGAACTTAAAAGTAGAGTCCAAGAAACCAGCATTAGCCAAGCAGCCAAAGAAGTCGATGTGATCACCACCGGCACCTTCGAGCCGATGGAATCCTCCGGCGCCATCATTAACCTTGGCCATACCGATCCCCCGATCAAAATCCGCCAGTGCTGGCTAGACGGCGTTTTAGCCTATTCCGGCTTCGGTGCAGTAGACCTGTACCTGGGAGCCACCCAAGTAGCCGAAGACGGCGAAGAATCGCGGGAACGGGGCGGCGGACACGTCATAGAAGACTTAATCGCCGGCAAACCCGTGCAGTTGCGAGCTTTGGGGCAAGTCACAGACTGCTACCCCCGCGCCTCCTTTGAAACCACGATTACCCGCGATACCATCAACCAGTTTTATTTATTCAATCCCCGGAACGCATATCAAAACTTTATTGTGGGAGTTAACGGGGGCGATCGCCCGCTGTTCACCTACCTCGGCCCCCTGCAACCAAACCTCGGTAACGCCGTGTATTCGAGCCTGGGAGCCATGTCTCCCCTGCTCAACGACCCCCACCTCGAAATCATCGGCATCGGCACCCGCATCTTGCTAGGAGGGGCTCAGGGCTACATCACCTGGGAAGGAACCCAGCACTTCCCGCTGCAAAAACGGCAGCCCAACGGCACTCCCATCGGGCCGGCTGCCACCCTCGCACTCATCGGCGACGCTAAACAGATGAACTCAAAATGGGTGCGCGGCTGCTACTTCAAAAACTACGGCCCATCTTTGATGCTGGGAGTAGGCATCCCCTTTCCCGTCTTAAACGAAACAGTCGTCGCCCACTGTGCAGTATCAGACAAAAAAATAGTAGCGCCGGTGGTAGATTTCTCTATCCCCCGGCGCGTTCGTCCCACATTCGGTTTAGTTAGTTATGCTCAATTAAAAACCGGTCGTATTCTGATCGAAGGCAAACCCGTGCGGGCTGCCCCCCTTGCGAGTATGTTTCTCTCGCGGCAAGTAGCATTGGAATTGAAGCAGCAAATTGAAGCTGGTCAATTTACCCTCACGGCCCCAGTTGCTCCCCTACCCACCGACAGAGTGTTTCTCCCGCAAGATTTGTGGGGCGCCCAAGTCAGGATTGAATAAAGGATTTGAGATTGGCGATTTGGCGATTTTAGGTTAGTACGTTCAAGACTAATCCAAAATCTCAAATCTCAAATCGCCTTATTCATCGGGCTTAGGCTTCTTGACCGGCTTAGGAAGGGGTTCCTTGGGGACAGCAGGTGCTGCTGCTGCGGGCTTGATGTTAGGGCGTTCTATAGGAGTACCGTCACCGCTAGGCCTAGGAGTAAAGGGACGCTTGTTTCCCCCTCCTTTGTAGCCACCACCGGGCGGCTTGCTGCCAGGGGGGAATTTCCGTTTTTTAATCGGTAGGGCACCAATATTATTGGCTTGCTCAATCATCAGACTGTCAGCTTTCAATTTGACGTGGAAATCCCAAAAAAAGCCGATCGCCTTTGTTCCTACATCCCCCTTGAGTTTCAGCTTAAAAAACTTCATCTTGTCGTCATTCTTGCGGGGAGCTTGCTTGATTTTGACGATGAGATACTTTTCTTCATCTAGCGATTGATAAATCACCTCGCCTCGAATCGAAAAATAGCCATCTTCAACATCAGCTTCCGAGGGCGGCAAAGATGCTATCGATGCTTCGTCGCTAGTCTCAATCTCCCCTGCTTCCTGATTTTCCTCATCAGAGGGAGGTTTCTTGAGCGTTTCCGGCTCCCAAACTCCCATAATCTGGGCGTGCAAATTGCCGTCTTCTTGCCTGGTGCGGGGATAGACCACCCACAGGTGTTCTTGTTCGAGATCCAGGTGGTTTTTGACTAAACTCATCACTCTACCGAGCAAAACTGCGTCGATGGCAGTTCCGTCGGCAGCTATCAACATACCTCTGGTGAATTGCTCTTCAGATTGCGTGTAGCGGCCCCGCACCAAACCAACAGCTCGGTACTGTCTGGGTTCGCTGGGAGGGGGAATGGGATGTTGGCGCATGACGGAGGGTGTGTCATCATCAGCCTGACTTTCGTTAGTGGCAGGCTTGGGGGTTGGGGGCGGTGCGACTGTGAGTGCGATCGTATTACTGGTAGATTTCGCAGGCGCTGCTTGCTCCGAGAGCGCAGGAGCATCGCTGGGCGTGTTTTTTGGCTTTGTTTTGTCCTGATCGAGGGCAGAACTGTAGCGTGGTCGTTGCAGCGTATCCTTTGGCGCTAGGGCGTCCGTTGGGGCGTCTGTTAGCGCTGGGGCCTCTGTTGTCGCTGGTGGTTGATTTTGGTCAACAGGTGCAGCCGACGACGGCGAAGCCACGGGACTTTCGTCTGGTGTATCGGGCACGGAGGCTGTAGTTGTGGGCTGATTCACGGCTGGCTCGCTTGGCAGGGCCTTGCGAGTTGAAGTAGATTTGGACGATTTGGAAGACGGGTTGGGAGAGGGGTTCATAAAAACTCCTTGCAGCGGAGACACATCCCTTGAGGGAAATTAGGAATAAACTGAAGAAACTGATTTAAAAACTACTAGCACCAAACTTGAGGCTTGCACCGGAGAGTTTGGTTTTGACCCGTCAACGCCAACTTTCAACTGCGCTACGAGCGATCCCGGATTGGCTGGCTGCTCTAATCCTTGTTGGTAAAGAGTTTGAGAGTTTGCTAACCCACGGATCGGTCGATCGCCCGAAAGCTGGCGTTGCTGGCTAATAGAATTTAGGATATTCAGATACTTCAAGTCCGGACAATCTAGGATATATCCCGACATAGCGTGTTGAATACCTAAGCATCCAACCCGGCAATATCTCGCAATGGTTTGAGGAAAATCCCCAAAGCGCCGTTCCAATCTCTCTGGAGTAGCTTGCCTATTTTACTTAATCCAATTACCTAACGGGCTGATCCGCCATATTTTCGGTAATTTTGAGCTTGACCACCCTCTAATTGGACGAAAGCCACATTCCTTGGGGCTGCGGGTCTTTGTGTCCAAAATAGTTTGGCTAGCGGGGAGTTGCGGGTCTGTTACCATATTAGCTGCAAGCAAAAGACTGGTTTCTGAATTGGGACTTTGAAGTTAAGAACTTTTATGGTTGCATGGATCTGTTAAATCGAGATGCCCCTAGGCGATGCGTTAATTCTTAGAAAATAGTAGATTTTAAGTTGGGATAGTTGAATTATGGAAAAAACAAACAAGGGTCGCGGGTTAATTAGTGTGGTAGTGGTGCTTGCGCTCATCGCTTTTGTGGGATTTTCTCTGGTTCCAATTTTGGACAGTATTCTTAAGAGCAGCCAAGCCCAAAGTCGATCGACTCCAACGCCAACTCAGACAGCGGCATCTAACGATAAGCAATCGCAGTTGCTGCAAGATCAGGTGAGGGGGTACGAATTGGTTTTGCAGCGGGAACCTGACAATGTAACTGCTCTGCGGGGGCTTTTGCAGGTGCGGCTGGAGTTGATCGGACAAGGAGTGGGGGCGATTAAGGATGTGGTGCCGACGTTGGAAAAGTTGGCTAAACTGAATCCTGAAACTTCTGAATACGGGATTTTGCTGGCTCAGGCTAAGGAACGCACGGCAGATCGCGAAGGGGCTGCTCAGGCTTATCGGTCAATTTTAGCGTCTAAGCCTGGGGAAATTAAGGCTTTGCAGGGGTTGGTGAATTTGCTGCTGGTGCAACAACGGCCGGAAGCTGCGATCGGACTACTGCAAGATACGCTGAAGGCTGCTCCGGGTGCGAATCAGGTAAAACCGGGCAGTATTGATACAACTTCGGTGCAGTTGATTTTGGGGCAGGTTTATGCTGTGCAGAAGCGCTACCCAGAGGCGATCGCGATTTACGACGAATCAGCTAAGGCGAATCCGAAAGATTTTCGTCCGACATTAGCTCATGCGATCGTATTGAAGGAACAGGGCAAAAAAGACGAGGCAAAAACGCTGTTTGATAAAGCTACAGAGTTAGCTCCTCCTAACTATAAAGACCAAATTAATCAGTTAGCTAGCGATGCTCCAAAGCCTTCGACTGCGGCTACTGCGAGTCCCGCACCGGCTGCTGCTCCTAGTCCTGAGCCTGCTGCTTCTCCTAGTCCTGAAGGTGCGCTACCTACACCTTAAGGAAAGTTTTGAGCGGATACGGGGCGGTGTCTGTGAGTGCCCGCCCCAGACTTTTAAGTGAAAAACTTGATACTTAAAACTCAAAACTACTCGCTTTCTTCCCAAATACGCAGGACTTACGAAAAGAAACCCGGTTTATACGATAAATCTTGGTTGAGCAAGGATACTTGAAGAAACCGGGTTTCTAAGCCCTCGCGCGGAGCTTCCTGTTACCGATTACCGATTACTAATTACCAATTAGGTAAGACCTCGGAGGGAATTATGACCCAAAGCGTCGATCGCGTTGTTCTACCTCCTGCTTTTGGCGACCACACTCAATTACCAGAGTCGGATGGTACTTTTGTGAAAAATTTTCAGGAGCACCCGCAAAGCTTAATTTTAACAGATTCGATCGGCCCGATTTTGCAGCAGCGGCATCCTGACGGACAATATGCGATCGGTCAAGACTGCGGTATTTACTGGCGAGAAACCGAGCCGGCGGAGAAAGGTGCAGAAGCTCCTGACTGGTTTTATGTTCCTAATGTACCTCCGAATTTAGACGGTCAAATTCGCCGTTCCTACGTGCTGTGGCGGGAACACATAGCACCGTTAATTGCGTTGGAATTTGCGAGCGGGAATGGCGATGAAGAGCGCGATCGCACTCCTTTATCGCGCACCGATGAAGGGCTGTTAACGAAACCGGGAAAGTTTTGGGTTTACGAACAGGTGATGCGAATCCCCTATTATGGCATCTACGAAATTAACAGCGGCAGATTAGAAGTTTATCGGTTAATTGACGGGTATTATCGGCTGTTAGAACTTAACGAGCGGGGTCATTTTGCGATCGTACTTTTAGGCGTAGAATTGGGACTTTGGCAAGGAAGTTATCAAAATCAAGAGATGCTGTGGCTGCGCTGGTGGGATGAGGAAGGTAATTTGCTATTGATTGGCGATGAAAGGGCAGAATTGGAGAGATTGCGGGGAGAACAACAGCGGGAAATAGCCGAGTGTGCAGAACAAGCAAGACAGCAAGCAGAACAGGCGCGACAAGCTGAATTTCAAGCAAGAAGGGCTGCAATTCCCCGGTTGTTGGGAATGGGTTTGAGTGCCGAACAGGTGGCGGAGGCGTTAGGTTTATCGGTGGAGGAAGTTGCGGAGGATGCTTGATAGGGATACCAGTTCCAAACCACTAACTTTCTGACTCCGCAGGCTGAGGCACAGACTTGGCTTTCCCTAAACGATAAGCTGTGAGAGGACTATTCCGAATATCTGCTTCTATCTGGGCAATCAGTTCATCAAGTGCAAAATTAAGACTATCAAACTGCCGACAGACTTCGCGCATTTTAGCAACTGTCTGCTTAACTTTTTCTGGTTCTGGTTGCGGTTGTTGAGTCATAGTAGGTTCCAATCACTTTTAGCTTCTCGGACAGTAGCTTCTCCGGCCTCGGCTGTAGCTTCAGCTTGTTCTATCGTTTGAGTCAGTAGTTCTATGGTAGCAGTAGGAGCGATCGGCTGAAATTCAGAAATTCGCAGCAGCAGGTTATAAAGGCGAGAATAGGAAGAGGTAGCTCGTTCTCTGATGTTTGTCAGTTGTTCTAGTACAGAAGCAGTTGCCTCGGTTTCTCCAAATATTTCAAAAACAGATAGTTCTGTTGCTCCTGCTTGATTGATTAGCTGCACAAGTCGGCGCTGTAATTCTAGGATAATTGTAATAGTTTGATTAGGCAAATCAGCCATGCACTTTCTCCTCACTCTCATCCAAATCAACCATAAAATCGGCTGTCAAACCAAATTTAACATCGCCTTCAGCATACTCTTGACGAACTTCTGCCACTTCTTTGAGTAATTCATTTCGTCGCTGTTGTCGCAGACGATTCTGAAGAATATCGAGAAGCATGGCTTGATCTTCTAGTGATAAAACTTCTACAGCTTCAAGAGCTTGCTGGAATTGAGATGTCTGTGTCGTTTTACTCATGTGTTTTTAGCTACTTAGAATTACGATAACTTTTTTTAGCCTAATTTATGATATGTTAGCACTTATAACTTATAAAATCAACAGTAAGTAGGGTGCGTCAGCCAGTGAAAAATCATGTAAAAAACAAAATTTATTGAGGGCTGACACACCCTACAAATTAATACTTCCGCTCCTGCGGCTCAAACATCGTAATCGCCACCGGCATATAAGCCAAATCGATTCCCGCAGGCGAATAATAGGCCAGCGTATGCTTCAAAAACTTCTCATCATCCCGCTGAGTAAAATCTTCCCGCGAATGAGCACCCCGACTTTCCTGCCGGTTCAAAGCAGAAGTTAAAATCATTTTTCCGACAATTATTAAACTCCGCAATTCCAAAGCTTCTACAATTTCCGTATTCCAAGATTTACCCTTGTCATCCAAGTAAACTTCTTGATATTGTTTTTCTAATTGCTCCAATTTATGCAAACCTTCCTGCATCAATTCGGCGCTGCGAAATACTCCGCAATACTCGGTCATCGTATCTTGGAACTTTTGCCGCACTTGATTGATGCGGTATTGTCCGGGACGGTCTACAAGTGCTTGAATTTGCTCTTGGGCTTCCTGGATATAACGCTGTTCATCTACTGCGGGCAACTTGCGATTTTGGACAAATTGTGCTATAGTTGCGCCAGTAACTTTGCCGTAAACTACGCATTCCAATAGCGAATTGCTGCCCAAACGGTTAGCGCCGTGAACTGAGACGCAAGCTGCTTCGCCGGCGGCAAAGAAACCATCTACCAAACTGTCAGCACTGCTGCGAACTTGCCCATCAATATTAGTTGGAATTCCGCCCATTGAATAGTGAGCAGTCGGGCGGACGGGCATCGGTTGGTTGACAGAATCAATTCCTAACAAGCGGTGGGCTTCTTCCCAAGCAAAAGGTATTTTGCTCATGATTTTTTCGCGTCCCATGTGCCGCAAATCGAGGTAAATAAAGGGGCCGCCTGCACTACCATCGAGATTAATTCCTCGGCCTGCACGAATTTCTAGGGAAATCGATCGCGATGTAATGTCCCTAGGCGCTAATTCCATCCGCGACGGGGCATAATTGGCCATAAATCGATCGCCCTCCGAATTGATCAAATAAGCCCCTTCGCCCCGCACAGCCTCGGAAATCAACACTCCCACCGGATACAAACCCGTCGGGTGAAACTGCACAAACTCCATATCTTCCAGCGGCAATCCAGCCATCGCCGCCATCGCCAAACCGTCACCAGTCGAGGCGTAATCGTTCGAGGTGGTGTTGTAAACCCGACCGTAACCCCCCGTAGCAAACATCACCGCCTTAGCGCGTACCACGGCAATTTCGCCGTCTATCAGGTTGAACATAACCACGCCCTTGGCTTGACCTGCTTCCAAAATCAGGCGCGTGACGTACCACTCCTGATAAATGTGCACTCCACAGCGGCGCAGATTGTTGACTAATTCGTGGAGGATAGCGTGACCGGTTTTGTCGGCGGCGTAGCAGGTGCGGTTGTGGGAATGTCCGCCGAAAGCGCGCTGGGCAATTCTGCCGTCTGGAAGGCGGGAGAAGAGGACTCCCATGTGTTCTAAATCGATGACTACACCTGGTGCTTCGCGGGTGAGGATTTCTACTGCATCTTGGTCGGCTAAATAGTCTGAACCTTTTACTGTGTCGAAGGCGTGGGCTTTCCAACTATCTTCGGGATCGACGTTTTGCAGGCTGGAGGCCATGCCGCCTTGGGCTGCGACGGAGTGCGATCGAATCGGGTGAGTTTTGGCAACAACAGCTACCTTTAAAGTGGGGTCAGTTCTGGCAATTTCCACGGCTGCGCGGCAGCCTGCTAAACCGCCGCCTACAATGATTACGTCGTGTTCTAGCATTTTTTGAATAATGTTGAGTGTTCTCCTCAACTTATCGTGACGCAAAAAAAAACTTCCTACCAAAAGATCGGGAAGTTTTTAACTTTTGATTGGGATCGAAAATCCAAGTCTAAAATTTCAAATTGAACTAGCCGAGGAGTTCGACAGACCTCTGATTCGACTGATTTCCCGTTGCAGAAGGTTGATCTTCGGTGGCGGGGTCTACCGAAAGCACTTCAATGTTATTGAGCAGAGTGGTAACGAAAGCAAACAGCAAAAAGGGCAGAGAAAGCACTAAAATCAAGCCGACGGTAGCCAAGGCGTAGATTTGGCGGGCGCTGCTCCAGAGGGCGAGTGCTGACGCTAGACTCAGGAAGATGACTATCAGCCAAATAATGATTTGACCGTAAATGTCGCCAAAGGTGAGGGTACATTTAAGGCGATAGTTCTGAATGTTATCCATTGATGCCTCGGGAGATTGCTATTACGACTTGTCGAAAAATACTTTGACAGCCTGTCAATACTGACTGTGAATCTATAATTTTAGCTGCTGCAACTTGCTTTTGGCGCTGTTTTAAACATTCTTTATAGAACTTGCAACAAGACTTTATGAATTTTTGTTTCTGATTGGAAAATTTTGCCGAAACAAGACTTACGCACTCCGACAAAGAAACCGGGTTTTTTACTGTTTTGGCGGGCTATACGAAGTATTTTCGCAAAAAACCCGGTTTCTGGCAACCCGTGCGTCGAGGACTACGAAACCAAGGTACAAGGGGAAAGTCTACTTTTTGACCGATCGCCGTTTTTGTAAAGTAATGTTAAGCTGCATGGGTATGGAATAAATTTTTGTAGCGTCGCACCTGTCTTTTCGCCCATGTCTTCCGATCGCACATTGCTGATTTCGCGCTGTTTCCTGGCTGGTGTGGGAACACAGATGTTTGTACACCACCAGCAGCGGATTCCGCAAGAGAGTCCGGTACTGGTAGTGAGCAATCATCGCAGTTTTTTAGATCCTGTGCTGCTGACGGCGGCTTTGGGTCGATCGATCCGGTTTGCTTGTCATCACTACATGGGTCAAGTTCCGGTGATTCGGGAAGTTGTCACGACTTTTGGGGCTTTCCCGTTGGAAGCACCGGAGCAACGACAGCAGCATTTTTTCTCACAAGCGACAGCCCTGCTACAAAGTGGGGAAATGGTGGGGGTGTTTCCAGAGGGTGCAGAACCGATGGTGAATTTTACTCAACCGAATACTATGGGGAAGTTTCAGCGGGGATTTGCTCATTTGGCTTTGCGGGCGCCGGTGCGGGATTTGGCGGTGTTGCCGGTGGCGATTGCTTCGATGGAGGAAGAGTCGGTGCGATCGGGTTTACCGCTGAAATTACTGAGTTTGTTCGATCCTTCGGAACCTTTGTTCGATCGCCCTGGGTGGCATCCTGTGATAGTTTATCAACGAGTTAATGTTTTAATCGGCCGCCCTTACTGGATTACAGTCGATCGACAGCAGCAGTATCGAGGGAAACAAGCCAAAGTAGTTGTGGCGGAACTTACAGAACACTGTCAGGGAGAAATTGCACAATTACTCGATCGAGGGTGTTTGTAAAGAAGGAAGAAGGAAGAAGGAAGAAGGAAGAGGGAAGAAGGAAGAGGGAATAAATTTTCGATTTGGGCTTGCATTGTCCTTGTGTCGCCGTCCTCGGCTGATTCTTAGTCGCTTCCTGGTTTAAGATTCCAGATTCGTCTGATGTTTTAATTGATTGTTCTTGCTCTCTGATTATCCCCTATTTTTGACAGCAATCCCCGACTGATAGAGTTCATACAATTTAATTTCTGATTTTAATCATGCCAAATGCTAACAAGGTTCGTTTTCTAACCCCCAAACCGCCGAAAGGCGATCGCCCTTTATTTGTATTTTTACCGGGTATGGATGGTAGCGGTTTACTGCTGCGGCCGCAAATTGCTAAATTAGCAAATCATTTTGACATTCGCTGCTTAACTTTACCTGCTGACGACATGGCTAGTTGGGAGGTACTTGTGACGGAAACAATTGCCTTAATTGCAGCAGAAAAGGAAGCCAATCAGCGGTCAGTTTATCTGTGCGGCGAGTCCTTTGGGGGCTGTTTGGCGATGAAAATTGTTTTAGAAGCGCCCCAATTGTGCGATCGACTAATTTTAGTCAATCCAGCTTCTTCCTTCCGACAGCAGCCTTGGGTGCAGTGGGGTTCGTACTTGACTCAGTGGCTGCCGGCGAACCTTTATCCGCTGTCGGTAATCGGTCTGTTGCCGATGTTAGCATCGTTGGGAAAGATTGCGCGCGACGATCGGCGCGCTTTGCTAGAGGCGATGCAAGCAGTACCGCAAAACACGTCTGTGTGGAGATTGGCGTTAGTGCGATCGTTTGATGTTGACGAAAATCAGTTGCGTGCGATCGAACAGCCGACGTTAGTAATTGCTAGTGGTGCCGATCGCCTGTTGCCTTCTTTAGCAGAAGCGAAGCTTTTAGTCAAGGTAATTCCGAATGCTGAAATGGTGATGCTGGCTAACAGCGGTCATGCTTGTTTGTTAGAAACAGATGTAGACCTTTATGCGATCGTGCAAGCTCACAATTTTTTGACTGAATCTGAAGAAAATCTGTCATTAGTCAGCAGTCATTAGTCATTGGTCATTGGTCATTGGTCAGTAGTCAGTAGTCAGTAGTCATTAGTCAGTAGCGACAAAATTACAGAGTGGGCTATCGGTAAAGTTTATATCTAAATATACCCCTCTTACAGTCATTAGCAAGTATCGGGAGACAAGCTACTAATGACTGATGACTAATGACCAATGACTAATGACCAATGACTAATTAAGATTCAGCCATTTTTGAGCATTAAGCCGCTGGACGACACCAAAGACCATGAGGTCTAACGTAATCTTGCGTTCATCAATCAAAAAAGGCTCTAAAGTGCTGGTTTTTGTGTTATTTTCAGCGCAGGAAAACGCTCTTTGACTTTGAATATTTTCTTGAGGAAAATACAGGTTAAATTGGCGCTGACCTGCTTGAAATTTACCAATTACCTGCCAGCAATCTCCGGCGGAACTCATGCCAGCAACGGGGAGTTTTTGCTTAGCAAAATTTACCTCTAAATCCTTAACACCCTGTTTAGTTAAAGCAGTTTGCAAGGCGGGCAAATAATCTTGTTGAATAAATTCCGCAAAGGGCTTGTCTTCAACAGCAGGTGCTTTTTCCTTTTTAGCTTTAGCTGGGGGCTTGTCGCCGTCAGCTTTGGCTGCGGGCTTTTTAGCAGCAGCCGCAGGTTTGTCAGCGCTTGGTAAGTCGCCTGTCTGCGGTGCGTCGGAACTTGTCGGGGCGTTCTCGATCGCATCACTGGGAGTTTCGGAGTCGCCAGCGGTTGGATTTTTCGGTTCTTCTGACATTAACGCTTCCTGTTAAAAGTGATGAGTAGAGGAGTCAGTAGTCATTAGTTAGCAGACTCAAGCTCTCTCTTCGGGACGATCAGAGGCTCTGACTAATAACTAATGACTAATGACTAATGACTAATGACTATTCTAAATCTCAGCGACAGCTCGTTCAATCAAACGGCGGGCGAGAGTTTGAACGCCGGTGTGTTCGTAGTAGTTGGTAGAAATGTCGAGGAATGCGCCCACATAGTCCACCTTATCGGCAGAAATTTCCACAAAATTCTGCAAGTGGCCGAGTACGTTTTCGGGAGTCAAACCTCGATCGCTCACAAAAGAGCCCATCCAGCCAGAAACCGAGTTAAAGCTTTCGCCGATAAAGCCGAGTTGGCCAGCGGGATTACCACCAGGAATCATGCCGCCGATCGACTTAAACGCCACATTATCTTGCAAATCTTGCGGGGAAAGGCGTTGAATCCAAGACTGAGTGGCCATAATAAAGTCCGGGCCCAGGGGAATCAAACCATCGAAACAAACCAAAGCAGCCATCCGCATCAGGGATTCACCGCCGTAGTCTCCCAAAGCTCCGGCAAAATCGCCGATGCTATCGCCCGGAAGCCCATTGATTTGGCAAAAAGCCAGCAATTCGGTGACTAATTTCAAAGAAAGGTCGATCGTCTGAGCTTTTTCTGGTTTCGGGGTGAGATTGCCGAGGAAGCCCAAAAACGGGACATTTTCGGATACTTTGTTGGCCATAGCAGCCGCGCCTAGGGCACCGGAGGCACTGTCGATGGTTTGGTAGAGCCAGAGAGCGCGTTGGTAGCCTTCAGCTTTATCGTTGTAGAGGGTGATCGCCCGATCGCCAATTTGCTGGATCAGATCTTCGTCTGTTTCGCCAGTAACGGTGCGAATCGTATTTTCAAAACCAACTAAATTGTTCCACTCGCCGGGAACCACAAAGTCAAGGGCTCGGAGGGCTTTGACAGTCATGTTGTCTTTAGGTAGTTGATCGACTAATTCAAAGACTGTTTTGCTCACAAAAAACTCCTTGTTGAACAGAAATCAAAGGTATTACTTTTGGCAGATGACAAAAACTTCACAGTCTCATTGTGGGAGACGCAAGTTGTGATAGCGCCAGACTGTAGTCGAGCGCGGAGTTTGACTAGAGACATTGCTATTTAACACTAGCAAGGCCGCCCAGGTTAAATTTTGACAGCCAAGCTTCGCGATCGCTAGCGGTAAAAGAGGGATCGCGGGATTGAACTTTCACCTGATAGCGATTTGCCACTAACACAGCAGTGATATTAGCACCCTGATTGACGGCAGGATAGCCGCCAATTTTCTTGGTACTTTGCTGGAATTTTGTCCCTGCTGAGGGGTTGCCGGCGATGTCGTTAATCGAGAGCATGGCGACATTTTTACCGCCTTTGTTCAACTTAGCTTCAGCAAAACCTGATTTTTCTTGAGCAAAGACGCGATTGAATCCGCCGCCGGATGACGGGAAGTATTTATTTAACTTGCTACCATCTACAGCCTTCTTGGGCAGGTTGGGATTTTGAGCAGTTGATTTATCAGCAGTTGTCTGCTTGGCTTTACCAGGTGTTTGGGTGCTTTCCTGCTGAGCTTTGTCCCAGCGGGATGGGGCTTGGGTTTGACCGCAGGCGGTTACTAACAGGAGTACCGACATCAGAAATGGAGCTAAGATTTTGCGCGCGGATGGAAATGGCATCGTTGTCTCCTTATCAGATACTTTCCGATTACAATTGTGACTCACGACTTCGCAATTTGTCTTGTGCGATCGGGTGATTTGTGCCTGCGGGATAAAAATATTTGTAAAAAAATCCTCTGCCCGCAAGGCAGAGGATTTTTGGCAATGGCGAATTCAGATGGAAGAAGACAGAAGGATTGCTCCAGACAGTCGAGTCTGGGGGTTGGGGTAAAGAAAGCAAATTTCCTAATTACCAGCAATCTCAAAACAATTTTTTCTGATTTTCCCTAGATTTAGGAGAGAAGTTTCAGAGCAGTTGTCTGTCTTCCAACTTCGGTGTTGCTCAGCAGGTAAAGCTCAGGCGTCGCTTTCAATGTGGATAAACAACAAACCCATTACCACAACTGGCATCAGCCAGCAAACGACCGGAATCAAAATCCAAGGCAAGAAAGAAGCAGCGTAGGTACCTGTCATGTCAAATTCTCCAAACTAAAGTTAGCGTGTTCCAACAGGGATATCGAGGAGTGGAGTCTAATTGTTGACTAAACCCCGGAAAATGGCATCAACGCCATTAAAGTTTTCGAGCAAGAAGTAGGCAGCAAAGACGCCGCTCATGCCGCCAATGAAGAAACCAGCGGTCAATTGGCTCCATCCTTCAGCATTTCTGAGGGAATCGGGAGTCATGGGATTAGCACTGGGGTAGCTGATGTTGTCTTGCTGGAAAGAGACCAAACCGTAGGCAGACATACCTAGTGTGCCGAGCAGAACTATCACGAGGGCTGTAATTAGTCCCCCGAGATTAGCTGCTTCTGGATAATCCCGCAGGGGTCCGAAGACGATTTCGGGGCCGACGAGGAAATAACCGTGTGCCAAACCGATTTCTAGACCTCGAACTAGGGGCGAGAGTCCTTTGCGGTAGATTGGCAAGTTCCCGATAAATGCTTTTGTGAAATCAGAAGCACTGATGGGAGTTGCTAGATGACCCGTGAAGGGGTCGCCGTTAAAGGGTTTAATAAGTTCTGCATCTCTGGGATCGGCCATATTCTCTTTTTCCTCGCTGTGCGTAAATTTTGAGGCGTTCAAGTCATATTTTACGCAGGGACGGGTTTCCTATTTGCATAATTGGCAGCTAGCTTTAGAAAAGTTCACTATTCTTTAGTTTTCGGAAGAATTTTTCTTTTGTCTCTTATACCAGAAAGCGAGTCGATCGGGCGGTACTCCGAAAAAATAAGCAATAATTACTATTTGATTGATGACGGTGGTTTGGATGACCCCAAGCTGCTGCCAGCGGCGGGCGGATGTGAACAGGGGCTGTGGCACTATTTCGATGCGACCTTGTTTTTTCAATCGGCGCACGAATTCAAAGTCTTCCATCAGGGGTAAGTCGGGAAAACCGCCGATTTTGTCAAAGGTAGCTGCGGTGAGGAAAATGGCTTGGTCGCCGTAGGGCATTTGCAGAAAGCGCGATCGCCAGTTTACCCCTATTTCTACCAGCCGCAGACAGTGCTGAGGGGCATCAATCTTGAGTGAGTAAGCCCCCCCTACTGTTTCCGGTTTTGCTAGTGCGAGGCGTGCGCCAGAGTCGTACCCACAAGGCAAAAGAGTGTCGGCGTGGAGGAACAGCAGAATATCACCAGTAGCGGAGGCGGCACCTGCATTCATTTGAGCAGCACGACCTCGCGCGGTGGAGATAACTCGCACGCCTAAAGATTGCGCTATATCTGCGGTGCGATCGCTGCTACCGCCGTCGGCGACAATGATTTCAACATTTTTGGCATTTTGGGCGGTGCAGATGACAGAGGCGATCGTAGGTGCTTCGTTTAAGGCTGGAATGATAATGGAAATTTTGAGATTGAGATTTTCGGGCGACATAGAGAATTGATCACCACTTGAAAGAGAAATGGCGGGTTTTGTACAAAGCTTATCTGTTATTTGCTAATTTTTTACGCTTAACCCGCCCTCACATTCAGCATTAACGTGCCAGGGTAGACTTTGTACAAAACTGATCGTTCAGTTGACAGTTGACAGTTGACAGTTGACAGCACTTTACGTGGAAGGAAGAGGATTGAAGCAATGAAGAGTCTGATTTTAATTTCTCCCGATCAGGGTTCAGGCTTTAAACCAATTCTTTCTGGTAATTTTTTGCTAATTATTTGCTTTTTCTCGCGCCTGCGACTATTGTCGCAAGCGCTGTCTAACCAGTGCATTTGGTTAGACAAATACACTTACTATATTATGACCTTGTGGTTACACAATCAAGTATTTTTAATCAATCAACTATGAGAATTTCTGATTTATTAAATCCATTAAATATAGTTTAGTTATTTCAAGATATTCATATCTAAACCGAGTAAATCCTCTGGTAGATCGATATCTGCAAGAGTGGGAAGATTAGCAATATTGAGATCAAGATTTTGGGCGATCGCCCGCGTAGCAGCAAATACCTCACTGGTTCCCCAGTTAATGCCCCTGAACAATTCCGGTATTGATCGCCGCAGCCCGATCAGATAATAACCGCCGTCTTTTGCTGGGCCCAAAACTAAATCGTGCTGGCTAAGTTTGTCAAAAGCTTGTGCGATGATTTCTGCTTTCAACGCAGGACAATCAGTGCCGATAATTACAGCTTTGTCTACCCCTGAATTAAAAGACTTTTGAAACGCGGCTGTCATTCTTGCACCCAAATCGCCGTCTATTTGATTTTGATAAATAATATCGCTTCCCAACCAGTCTTGCATCTGTTGTTGGCTGCCGCCTGTGTGGTGAATTTCAACGGATAGTCGGCGGGAGTTTTGGAGAGAGATGCCACCGGCGATCGCCTTTTGGGCCATCAAGCGGTGCAGGTTGGCAGCGCCTGTTTCTCCCAGCACGGGAATTAGTCGAGTTTTGGTTTTTCCCGGTTCGGGATAGCGGGTGAAAACCATCAGTTTTTCTGGAATCATACCATTTGACAATTGGGAATTGGGAATTGGGAATTGGGAATTGGGAATTGGGAATTGGGAATGACTTATCAGTTAAGGGTTTGGTTCTTGCCTAAAGTTGCATTTCCTTGTGAAACTGGAATCATTTATCGCTCCTAATTTTTCAAGGAATGAACCGCTTTCGTTGCAGAGGAATAGAAAATGAAAAATGGACAAATGATGCACGGATTGCTGATGAATATTGGTGTGTTGGGCGCGGTTTAAGATTTGTTTGTTGGTGACTTAAGTTAATCGTCGCGCCCAATACACCCTACAATAGATTAACTAAAAATTACTTATTGACGGTTAGCTCATTTCTAGCATTCGTTGGATGGGTTGCAACGCCGCTAGTTGCAGCTCTTGGGACATGGTAATTTCGGGGGTTTTATTTTTCATAGCTAGATACAATTTTTCCAAGGTATTTAATCTCATGTGCGGGCATTCGTTGCAAGCACAACTATTATTGTTGGGAGGAGCGGGAATAAAGCGTTTGTGCGGTGTTTGCTTTTGCATTTGGTGAATGATTCCCGGTTCAGTCGCCACAATAAAAGCTTGGCTGGAACTGGATTGAGAATATTTGAGCAAAGCTGTGGTGGAACCGATATAATTCGCGTGGCGAAGTACGGGAGGTTCGCATTCTGGGTGGGCGATGATTTCGGCTTCGGGATTTTCGATTTTGAGTTGAACTATCTTTTTTTCTGAGAAGTTTTCGTGGACGATGCAGGCTCCTTGCCAAAGTTCCATGTGTCTACCGCTTTGTTCCATGACGTAGCGGCCGAGATTGCGATCGGGCCCAAAGATTATTGGCTGATTTTCGGGAATTTGGTTGACAATTTTAACGGCGTTGGAGCTGGTGCAAATTATGTCGCTCATTGCCTTAATTTCAGCAGTACAGTTAATGTAGGAAATAACTAAGTGTTTTGGTCGATCGGCTTTGAATGCTGCAAAGGCTTCGGGCGGGCAACTGTCGGCGAGGGAACAACCTGCATTTAAGTCTGGCAATAATACTAATTTGTCTGGATTGAGGATTTTGGCGGTTTCTGCCATGAAATGAACTCCGGCAAAAACTATGACATCGGCGTTGGTGTTGGCGGCTTTGCGGGCAAGTTCGAGGGAGTCGCCAATGAAGTCTGCGATGTCTTGAATGTCGGAGTCTTGGTAATAGTGGGCGAGAATGACGGCGTTTAACTCTTGTTTGAGGGCGTTAATTGCTGCAAACAAGTCGTCGGGCAGTCTGGTTTGAGTAAAATTCGGAGCTGGTGCGGTGGTAAACACAGTTAGAATATTCCGGGGAAGGTGGCGGCTAGACTCAAGTGTATTTGAATTATAGTTGAATTCACCAAAAATGGTGGTAAGCGGGTGGTTGGGTTGAATTAATCTAAAATCTAAAATCTAAAATCTAAAAATGGCTGGGGGAGAGTGCAAAAATTGGTCGCTGTTTCTTATGCTGATAATAAGAAGGGGCTAGGGATCGATCGCACATGACAAATCAAATGAATCAGACTAAATCTATCAAAATTGCCGTGGTGGGGGACGTTCACGATCACTGGGAACCAGAAGACGGCGAGGCCCTGAAGCATCTGGGCGTTGATTTGGTGCTGTTTGTGGGGGATTTTGGCAATGAGTCGGTGGAGGTGGTGCGGGCGATCGCATCTTTGGACATTCCGAAAGCCGCAGTGTTTGGGAACCATGATGCTTGGTACACGGCGACGGATTGGGGCCGCAGTCAGTGCCCTTACGATCGCACTCTTGAGAATCGAGTCAAACAGCAGTTAGATTTAATGGGGGAAGCCCACGTCGGTTACGGGAAGCGAGATTTTCCAGAATTGGGCGTAACTGTGGTGGGAAGCCGCCCGTTTACTTGGGGGGGATCGGAGTGGAAGTACGGGGATTTTTACTCGGAGTGGTTTGGGGTAGAAAGTTTTGAGGAGTCTGCCAGACGCATTGCAGGGGCTGCGGCGGATGCTGACTGCGAAAATGTGATTTTTTTGGGTCATACGGGCCCGAAGGGGCTGGGAGAGGCTCCTGAAGACCCCTGCGGGCGAGATTGGAAGCCGTTAGGGGGGGATTGGGGCGACCCGGATTTTGCGGAGGCGATCGATCGAACTCGGAGTTCGGGAAAGCACATACCTCTGGTAACTTTTGGTCATATGCACCACCAACTGCGACACATCAAAAAAGAGTGGCGGAAGTCACTGGTGAGTGCTGAGGGTACGGTGTATTTGAATGCGGCCAGCGTACCGCGAATTGTGGAGAGAGAGTGCTCGAAACTGCGCAATTTCTCGATCGTCCTGCTAGAAAATGGAGCAGTGTCGGAAGTATCTCTGGTGTGGGTAGGGGAAGATTTCGCGGTGGAAAGAGAACAAATTCTTTATCGGCCGACTGGATCTGCAACTACTTGTAGTTAGGGGCAAGTCCTGGTATGATAAAATTTATGCGCCGGGAGAGGTGGCAGAGTGGTCGAATGCGCTCGACTTGAAATCGAGTGAACCGAAAGGTTCCGTGGGTTCAAATCCCACCCTCTCCGTTTTTGAGAAAATGCCCAATTTTTGGACGATCGCAACTTGGTCAGACACACCTGATTTCAATTGACAGCCCTAAAGGCTGAGAGTCGATCGCTCAAACTCCCCTCCACTCAAATAACTCCAATTGCTGGAACTAGAGAGGGTTCCCAGGCTCACCCACTAACGCGGATGATTTTCCCTGTATTCCAACAGGCTCCTCGGGCGTACTTTTATCCTGTTTCCGAGGGACTCTCGGTACAGCATCCAAACAGATTCCCAGTCGATCCAGACCGCGCTTCAAAATAACTTTTGCAGCATCCACATCGGCATCTTCATGATGCCCACATTCTTCACAGATAAACTTCTCCTTATCTCGGTTGGTTGGACTAACATACCCGCACTCGCTGCATTCCTGAGAGCTAAAGTGAGGCACCGCTTCATGAACCAGAACGCCTGCCCTTTCGGACAAAATCTTGACTTTCTGTTTTATGGAACCCCAAGCAGCATCAGCAATGGCTTTGTTCAATGCTGATTTAGCAGACTGACGATTCGGCAAATAATTTCCAAACTCATCTTGCTTTGGTTTGCAGCGTGCCATCATGCCTTGAATGTTAAGATTCTCGAACACAATCAGGTCAAACTGCCTGACCAAGCTATTAGCTATCTTCCATTGGTAATCCTCTCGTCGATTGGCAACTTTTTGTTCCAATCTTGCTAAGCGCTGGCTGGCTTTTCTTCTGCGGCCCGAACGCAAAACCTTGCGGCTGACAGCACGGTTTAGTCGCTTCCGCTTCCGTTCCGTCCGCTTGTAAAACCTGGGATTGACAATGGTTTGTCCCGTACTCAGAGACATTAGCTTCTTGATACCCAGATCTACTCCTACTGCGGTTTTAACTTTATTCACTGCTGGAACATCTGGAACCGACTCATCTTGCAACCGAACAGAGATATAAAAGCCATCTGCTTTTTTCCGGACAGTGACGGAACGAATGCTGAAACCCTTAGGAAACGGTCGGGACTGAAAAAACGACATCCAGCCAATACCGGGAAGTCGGACTTTATTCGCTTTAAAGCCGACATCTCTAGGCGGGTAGGTGAAAGAGCGAAATTTACCCTGCCACTTTGTTTTCGGATATTTGCCGAATCCTCGGAAAAAACGCCCAAAAGCAGCATCAACCTGTTTCAGCATTTGTTGCAAAACATGGTGATAGATTTCTCTGTACCAAGGACGCTCCTGCTTCAAGTCAACCAAATTGGCATCTTGTTGAGCGAGCGGAGTCCTTTTCTTGCCTTTTGCTGTCCAAGGATTGCCGTACAAAGCACCTTTGCTTAACGAGCAAGCGAAGGGGCAACACTCGGCTTGAGTTTCAATGAAGCAGTAGTTCCCCATACGAGGAAATCTTGCTTGCTCGTAGGCTTCTGTCCGCTCTCTGACTCTGAAGTTGTATTGCAAGCGAAGCAAATGAATCCACCGCTCGATTGTTTGAGCTTGTTTGAGCGATGGATTTAGCTTGTAAACGTAAGCAAGTAGCATAGTGTACTGTCTTAAGTTAACGGGGCTACTGATTTAGCAGATTAGCAACTTGCTGCGCTGTGGAGTGGGAGATGCTAGCGCATGAGTTCACCCCATTAGGATTGAGCGTGTTGATCCGCTTGGCACTGAGAACTTTGGCAAAATCTGTAGCAGCCAGTTCCTCCATTGTCATACCATCTTTGCAGTTTTGTCCTTTTTTTAGTCCTCTTTCTGCTCGGAAATCTTGGGTACGACCAATAATCGGTTGATACACGTTCGCCTTGCAGATACCAAAGTGGCTTGGAACCTTAACTCCATGTTCAGACAAAACAGCCTCATAGTGGTCTTCTTTGGGAATGGAGTCAAGACGGGCTCCAATATATTCAGGGCTTTTGCCTTGTTTTTCCCAATTCTTAACTGCGCGCTGCCGACTGCGGCGAATGCCAAGCTCTGGGTCAGCATCCTCTTCAATTCGTTCTTTGACAGCAGCGAGTACCCACACATAGAACTCTGGAGACAATGACTTAGCGTAATCAATAGCTAATTTGTCGATCGCGTAAGTTCCACAACCATTAGCACTGCCTCTCTTGATGGTAATCAAGCCAGTATCAATAGCTACTTGCTTAACTTGTTTTGCCCAATGTCTGTAGGCCTGAGTTCTACAACCTGATGTTGGCTTGGCTTCCAGAATTCTATCTAGGATAGATTTTAACTCAGGCTTGGCTTCCAGTACAAAATGCAACAGCAGATGACAGGTGTCCTCCTGCTGAAGCCAATAATCTGCCTTCTGAGATTTGACAGACCCGGCAGCCCTCCACATATCAGTCAGACACACTAGCCCACCGTTATGCTGACGATGAATTGCAAAACCTTTGTAGTCCATACTGTAACTCCGTAATTTGCCCATATTGAAAAACCCTCCACTAAAATCAAAAACACTCTTGACATATTTGTGACCGTGTGGTAGTAGCTAAGGGTTGACAAATGTGCTATGATAAAAGCACAAGAAACTCTAGACCGCAAGAAATTAAATTCTTGCAGCTCAGGTGTATAACCCAAAGCCACTACCGAGCAAGTTCGTTATCTGTGGGGATGGTGGGACTCGAACCCACAAAAACCCTGGCAGGTTATCCGGTTAGGAGCCGGATGCGTTCTCCTGTTCCGCCACATCCCCAAGTAAAATGCAGCGGCGATACTTTGAACTAGGAACTCAAAGAATCGCCACTGTTTATTAACGAAGAAAATCTCATTTGCGGTGTCGTCATCATGGTGCTAGCACTATTTGACCCTGATTGTTCGTTAAACGAATTTGAAGCATAAGTATATCGATTAAGCTTCTTCCACCTTTTAAATTGTGGATCTGCACCCCGACGTAATTCTACGCTCAAGGAGTTTTTGGCTCGCCAAAATTCCTCTTCAGATGGCGCGTCAAATATGGCTTCGACAATCCGATCGACTTGCATAGGCTCTTGACTATCGTTCAAAATCTTTTCTATGGATTCTGCAAAGGTCAGCCCCACGTACTGAGGACGCTTCATCTCTACAGGGTTGCGCTGATGTCTGTTTTGAGAGCTTGCTTTTTCAAGACTGGCATCTTGAGAAGCAAGATTAACATTGGGTATACCTCCTTTGAGATGTTCGTCTGCACCCAGAGAACTTGTTGAAGCTACTTGGCTCCCATTCAAAGTCAGTGCTTCTGTTTCGGAAAACACATCTGTGAGTGTTAATGCCACTTCATCACTAACTACCAGCGCCAGCATACCCTCGTAATAAACAATACTTGCTTTTAGTTGTAAAGCTTTCGCCTCTATTTCAGCAAGTTCCGACTTCTGCTGGGCAATTTGCTCTTTGAGCCATTTAACGTGCTGTTCCCGGCCAACATCCTGTGCCATAGCTCCTAAAATTTTCTGTGCTGCTCAGATGATAACACAACAAAAAGAATTAAAAAAGCAAAACAAGAAAAGAATGTAAATATTTTTTGCTCTTTAAATAACATGACATACCGCTGGTATTTCCAAAAAAAAACACCCCCGCAGGGGTGATGTTGCTTACCGGGTAATTTTTCTAGCTAAGTCGCTCAAACTCAAACTGTTTCCTCATCAGCCGGGTCGCCGTAGGGGTCTTCGCTGGCCGGACGCACGTTGCCGAACTGTCCGGCATCCGCTACGTTGTCGGCCGGGTCGCCATAGGGGTCTTCGCTGGCCGGACGCACGTTGCCGAACTGTCCGGCACCCGCTACGTTGTCGGCCGGGTCGCCATAGGGGTCTTCGCTGGCCGGACGCACGTTGCCGAACTGTCCGGGATTTTGGCGATCGTCATAATTGGCATCAGGATCGACTTGCTCGTTGTCTGGCCCGACGATCGCATCTTTTAACTTCCGCAAAAATCCATCTACCATGATCAAGTTCCTCTTTATTTATGTGTTGAAAAACTGCTGTTGTAGATTGGGAATTCCAGATTTTATGGAAAATCTCAAATCGGCAATCTAAAATTGTTTGATTACTGTGCCGGAACAGGACTTGTAGCTTCAGGTAAGCTTCTGAGGTCTCGGCCAGTAGTTTGGTTGTTGTACCCCTGGAAATCGCGGTAACGCGCTGCCTCGGACTCTGGAACTTTAATTCCTTCAGGCGGGGGCGTTACCCAGTGAGCGCGATTCTGGGCATCGCGGTAGTAAACGCGACCGTTTTTGGAAAGGTAATATTTTCCCTGCGGCCCCTGTTCTTGCTTGTTTTGGTGCTGGCGGTAGAGGTAGTAAAGGGCTGCTGCTCCTACTAAAGTAATCCCTACTTTTTGAGCATTGTTCAAGCCTTTTTTTGCTTCGGGCGTAGGACTAGGGCCGCGATTAGTTTGCACTGAGCCAGCGCGAGTGTCGTCAACAGGAGGCGGGGGAGTGGAACTTTGCTGGCTAGAACCGCAAGCACTCAAAAACGGAAAGGTCAGCAGCGTTGTCAGCAGCAGAGCCATGAAGCGCGATCTTTTGGGTTCGAGTTTGATTGTGTTCATTGCGGCTCCAAATGGTCGGGATTACAGGTGGGTGTGTTCTGGCGAGGTTGAGGAACCTGAGCTGCTGCCAACCGTTTTGTAAGTAAATGAATTTCTCAAAGCAATTTTGACAAAAGTAGTTGCTGAGAACTTATAACAGCGCAGGTACGGTATTGCATTTCTCTTTAATCATCCTCAAATTTTTCTAAGATTTACTCATGCCAGGGATATAAATAAAGTTTCTGTTATTTCAGTCCGCAGGTATATGTAAATGCGCGCTCTCTGGTAAAAATAAATTCCGTTTGTGGGTAGACGGCTGAAAGCGAAGTGAAGCAGGCGGACGGGGCGAGTCCGAAACCGAAAGCAGCACTGGCGAGGGAGAGAAGGCGGGATTTAATTGCGCATCCCTGCTTGTCTCAGATGCAGGCAATTTTTTTGTGGAAATTCTGGAGATGTCGATCGCACTCCTGTATTAATAATTAACCGCAAGAGAAAGCCGCCGGAGCTTTTCGGATATTTATGAAATTAAAAAATTTAGTTACTGTTGGATTGTCGATCGCCCTTTTATTAGCTGCCACCAAATATATACCAGATTTAAACCAGCAAAACCAAGTCAAGCAATTGCTAGAGACAAAACAGTGTCCCGAATGCAATCTCAGCAATGTCAACTTGAAGGGAATGGACTTACAAGGATTTAACTTGCAAGGAGCCAACCTCGAAGGTGCCAACTTATCAGAAGCAAAATTGGCCAATGCCAACCTCAAAAATGCCAACTTGAACAAAGCCAACCTGACTGGTTCTGATTTAGGCTGTAGTGGCATAAGTTTCAATCTTGATACCAATGGTCAAGCAGCAAATATGGATTTCAAGGTAAGTGCCGTTCCCGAAAAAAATAACCCAGAAAATGCAGTAGTTGGTTTCAACATAAAATCAACAGATCGAGGAGCCACAATGCGTTTCAACCTGCCGGGATGCGCCGAATTTGAGAATGCTAAAATGCAGGAAACTAAAATGCCCGATGGCAACATTCACCCTTAATTTGTTAACTTTTTCTCTTTCTTTTCTCTTTCTCTGTGTCCTCTGTGGTCTCTGCGGTTCATTCAAAAAAAAACCGCAGCCTGAATAACAGGCGGCGGTTTTTTTAAGCAACTAATTGCCAGCTAAAATTAGTGAGCAGAACCGTTACCGTGATACTTGTCGCTGTCGTAGAATCCGTTTTTTGTGCCGAAGAACAGACAGCAAACGGTGAAAACTGCCGTCAAGACTGCTAAAACTAACTTAACGTCCATAATTTACTGTCTCCTATTGAGTGCAAATACTCAGATTGTAGAATCTTTTTGGCTGGCGCGGCCATCTACCACCGTAGCGCCTGATTTGCTGGGCTGTACTCTGGTGCGGCAGTTTCCCGACGGCGAGACGATTCGGGGAATGATTGTTGAAACCGAAGCTTACGGGCCGGGAGATCCCGCTTGTCACGCTTACCAGCGGCGCACTCCTCGCAATCAGGCGATGTTCGGGCCTGCCGGTATGAGCTACGTTTACTTAATCTACGGGATGTATCACTGTTTTAACGTGGTGACGGATGCAGAGGGGGTTGCTAGCGGTGTGCTGATTCGAGCTTTGCAGCTAGATGCGTTTCCCAAAGCGTTCGCTGGAATTCCTCAGAAGAAGCAGTTGCGCCTCGCTGCGGGGCCTGGGAAGCTGTGTAAGGTACTGGAGATCGATCGAACTTTCAGCGGTTTACCCTTGGATGGAGGCCAACCGCTGCGGTTGGAACACCGGAGCGAGGACTTTCGTGCCGCTGTCGAGGAAGGTACAATAAATCTGGTGCAAACTACGCGGATCGGGATTACTAAAGGGATTGATTTGCCTTGGCGGTGGTATTTGGGGAACTGTACGGCCGTGTCACAACTCTAGTAATCTCAAAGGTGTCAGTGTAAATTTGGTAGTTTAAACTTAGTGAAATTATGGCTTACTCTTCTGAAAACCCGATCGTACAACTCAAAAAATGCCTGACACTCGCTCAGGATGTTGGGAGTCACGCCGAAGCTCACCGAGCTTTCGAGCAATTGTGCGGGATTATAGATGCTGAAAATCCGATGGCGGCGCAACTTTTAGAGATGTTGTGGGAAGACGCAATTCTGGCGAGGCGTTCAGCTTTATTTTGGCAGCAAATGAGCGAGGTTGAGAAAGATATGGCTAATAGAATGATGGAAAATATGACGCAGATGAGACAAAATTATTTGCGATTGATGCAGGAAATGTAGGATTTGGGTAATTGGTAATTGGTAATTGCCGGACTTTGCCAACAGGTGTAAGGTGCGTCAGCCCAGAGATTTGACACCGATCAAATAGTTGGTTTCTGACGCACCCTACCATAAATTTTGTTACTGCATTAAAGCAGCGCCGCGGTTGTAAAGTTCGCGGGCGTAATCAGTCCAAGTTCCCTGTCCCCAATACCGGAAACAGCTTGTTTGTAACAGCAAGTTGTAAAGCAAAGCTTGCTGGTATTCAAACTGCTTGGTAACAGTAGCATCTTGCTGCACCAGCGGATCATATTTTTTGTGAAATGCTGCGCTGAGTTGATTCATCGGTTCTAAGACATTTTCGTAGCCTTTCACCCAACTCAAATCGTTAGTCCAAGAGGCACCATCCATGTGAAAATTGTGGTCTGTTTGCTTGATTTGGGCGATCGCACTTTCGACTTTTTCCGGTGTTGCAGTATCTGGATCGACTAGCTGCCAAATTTTGTGCTGGTTGATTCCTTGACAAACAGGATAATCATCAGGATTAACACCAGCAGCTTCAATTATCTCCAAATATTCAGTCCCATTTAAACCAACAACACCCGATTTTCCGCCGCCATTTTCCCGGTTTTCGTGCCAAGCTTTGACAAAAGCGCTGGGAAATTCATTCATCATCACGCCGCCATTTTCGCCGTCAGCAATTTGAGTCACCAAAGAAGGAACTGTGACATTGCCAATTTGCTGTTTATTACGTCCTTTTGCTTCGTAGTAAGGCTGCATTTGACCAACCAATTTTGTATCAGAACCTTGGGTTTTAATCAAAGCCGTAATGCTAATTGTTTCGCCGCGAGAATTGCGCGCCATCAAACGGTTGGGAATATATTTTTGGTCTTGCGACAATCCCGAACCGTCGGGATTTTCTACAGAATGTTCCTGCACCATCAGCCAGCGATAGCCGCATTCTTTCAAAGCTTTGATGTATTCGTAAAGTGTGTCTGGGTGATTGGGAAAGTGCATTTCTGGGGGCGAAAAACCTTTAACCCGCTTCAAAGCATCCAAGCCAAAAATTGCCGCAAAATGATGTTGCCATGCTTGAATTTGAAGTTTGATGTCGGGAATGGGAGTTGAGGGAATGACGGCATGACTCCACATTGTCCCCAGCCATTCTACATAAGGTTGGTATTCAGGTTCGCAGGTAATCCGCTTGAGATTGTTGAGGACATCATCGCGTCCCATTTGACGCAATCCCCACAATAAATTGCCCGAATAATCGAGCATAATTCGCGGGTTGCAGCCTTCGGCAATCAGTTGGGGAATGAATTCTCCCATGCGGGAATAGCACCAAGCAAATACTCCGGCGTTGTGGTTGTCTCCTTGGTTGGGATTTTCAAACATATTCTGCAAATTGCAGATAAGTTCGCCGTTTGCACCTGCTGGAATTGTGGGTTGGTGCATATGCAGGGCGCAGGCAAATCCGGCTTGAATGTTTTCCAGGCGCAGATTTGTTGTAGGTAAAAAGACTGGTTCGTTGCTGTTGGCTGCGGCACTGATTTCTGCTTCGGAACCGCAAATGTTGGGCAATCCTGAGTTGATTTCTTCTAAAACTGGTGGGTTTGGGGATGGTGCGATCGCAGACATAAGTTTTTCTCGCATAATTGTGGAGCGGCATTGTCTGCTATTCCTAAGATAGCTAGATAATTTAACATTAGCAGAGTCGCCGTACAAAAGGTCGGAAGCAATGCTATTTCATTTGTGAATTAGATTGATTTTTTAGCTAACTGCTTGCATGGCGCAGAGGAAGTGAAGACAGATAAAGAGAGTAGTTGTAGAAGGTTACAGGGAATTGTGCGATCGATATTTGCAACAAGATGATACAGCGAGTTGCCTCTTTCCTCAGCAGCAGAAGGCGCTGTGCGCGTTTCTACCTGTATTTGAAGCAGCAGGGACACGAGAGTGCCGTGTCCGTACCTATATTTTAAGCAACAGCCCGATCGCCCGAATCGACCTCAACTTGCGATCGTCGGCGCGTATTTTTCCTGTATTCCCAATGGCCGGCTTGCTTATCTGCCGAGAAATCATATACTTTGTCAAGTTAAGAAAATATTTTTGGATTCATCTAGGAGTAAGCAAAAAAAATGTACATCGTACAAATTGCCTCAGAATGCGCCCCCGTCATCAAAGCAGGGGGTTTGGGGGACGTAGTTTACGGTTTGAGTCGGGAGTTGCAGAATTCCGGCCATGCTGTCGAGATTATTCTGCCCAAATACGACTGCATGAGGTATGACCACATTTGGGGGCTTCACGATGCCTATCGAGAGCTGGCGGTGCCCTGGTACGGTGGCGAAATCTTATGTGATGTCTACTGCGGCTGGGTGCACGAGGTTTTGTGTTTTTTCATCGAACCTCGATCGCAAGATAACTTTTTTAACCGCGGCTGTTATTACGGTTGCAATGATGACAATATGCGGTTTGCATTTTTTAGCAAAGCTGCTTTGGAATTTTTGCTCAGAAGCAACAAGCGCCCGGATGTGATTCACTGTCACGATTGGCAAACTGGTTTGGTTCCAGTCATGCTGTTTGAAATTTACAAATACAATTGGATGGAAAATCAGCGAGTCTGCTATACCATTCACAATTTCAAACATCAAGGTATGGGCGGTAGCGACGTTTTGCAAGCAACGGGTTTGAATCGAGATGATTATTATTTTCAGTACGATCGCCTGCAAGACAATTTTAACCCTTTTGCCATCAATTTTATGAAAGGTGGCATTGTGTACTCGAACTTTGTGACGACGGTTTCGCCGCACCACGCTTGGGAAGCTCACGTCGGCGAGTTCGGCTACGGTTTGGGCCACACTTTGCATATATATCAAGACAAGTTTCGCGGGGTGCTCAACGGCATCGATTATGATGTATGGAATCCTGAGAGCGATCGCTATATTCCGCAGCACTACACTGACAAGGATCTGGCAGGAAAAGCCAAAACTAAACAAGCTTTGCGCGATCGGCTTTTATTGCGCGATGCTGACAAGCCTATGATTACCTTTATCGGTCGTTTGGACGATCAAAAAGGCGTTCACCTCCTCCACCACGCCATTTATTATTCTCTGAGTAAAGGCGCGCAATTCGTGCTTTTGGGTTCGGCGACGGAAGCGGGAATTAACGATCATTTCCAGCACGAAAAACAGTTTTTAAATGATAATCCAGACTGCCATTTAGAACTAGGTTTTAATGAGGAACTGTCGCACTTAATTTACGCGGGTGCGGATATGATCGTGGTGCCGAGCAATTACGAACCCTGCGGGCTGACTCAGATGATCGGGTTGAGGTACGGTACAGTGCCTGTGGTGCGGGGTGTGGGCGGTTTGGTGAATACGGTGTTCGATCGCGATTACGGCACCAGCCACCCCCCCGAAGAGCGCAACGGTTACGTATTTTACCAAAGTGACTACTACGCTTTAGAGTCGGTGCTCGATCGGGCGATCGGATTGTGGTATGACTACCATGATGAATTTGAAAAACTCATGATTCAAGGTATGAATTGCGATAATTCGTGGAAATATCCAGCTAAAGACTATGTGGAAATTTACGAGCTAATTAGACATAAATAAGGCGGAATTAGTCAGTAGTCATTTGTCATTGGTCATTAGTCATTGGTCAACTGTCAACTGTCAACGGGTTGTTTCAAAAACAGCCTCTCTACCTTTAGGAATAGATAAACCCGCCCAGCTATAGCCAGAGATAATGTTTTGAGTAAAAATGTGGGGGTGGAAAGTACGATGCAGATTGTAGGGTTTTCTTGCCTGTCGTTGCGAAGTGCGATCGCAGAAGATAGGAGTATAGAAATTAAACGGCTGGTGTTCGCCCGCCCTACATAAAATGAACTCACAACTAGAACAACAAGTAACAATCCTGCAAGACGAAACAGCAGCGGCCGGAAATTCAGACAACCCAACAGTTGAAACACCTTTATTTGCCTCAGAGTTCGTAACAGAGGAAAAAGTTAGAGTCGAAGAATTTAAGATTAGCGCCGACAGTTTAATTGGTAAAGTCAAAGAACTAATTCAGCAAGGAAAACTGCGCCGCCTCGTCATCAAAAACTCAGAAGGGCGGACTTTGGCAGACATTCCGCTGATGGCGGGATTGGTAGGCGGCGTTGCAGGGAGTGTAATCTTTCCAATAGCTGCTGCACTTGGGGCAGTTGGGGCAGTTGTGGCTCATTTGACTGTAGCTATCGAGCGGAAAGAGTAGTAATTAGTCCGCAGTGATTAAGTCATTCAATAATCTAATTTTTCATTACAAGCGAAAAGAAGCAATCCCAGAGTCTGAGATTGCTTCTTTTCGCTTGTAATGGCATTACTCTCGTTACCAGGTTCTGCGAAAGTAACGCATATCTAGAGGCTCTGTCTCGCTGTTTCTCGTCTCAGTTTACCGGAGGCAGAGCCTGGAAACGAGAAATATGCAACAGCTTAATTCGATGCTTTCGCCCCAGGCTGGTCTAAATAATTGTAAACAATCCGCGAAATTCGACGCACAAAATCTCTGACAATCGGGTCATTGTAAGGACGTTTTACAAAAATTGCTGCTAAATAACGCTTGCCATTCGGCATATCAATAATCCCCGCATCGCCAACTACAAAACCGATATCTCCGGTTTTGTCAGCAATCACTGCTCCCGCCCCCAAACCAGAAGGCAACAACGTTCTAGTTGTGGTGCGCCGCAGTAATTCTAAAGCTTGTTCTCGACTAGATTCAGAGACTAATTTATCGCGAGATAGCATGGATAACAATTTTACCATATCGACAGAACTTGTGGTATTTGTTCCTTGAAAATCGCCGAGCCAATTGCGAATTCTGGTGTCAGTTAATCCCCAAGTGCGAAAACGCTCGTTGACTTTAGCAATTCCGCCCAAACGTTCAATAATCATGTTGGTGGCTGTATTGTCGCTGATGGTAATCATTTTATCTACGGTTTCTCTGATGCTAAACCGAGTGCCATCTGGTTCGTCTTGCATAGTTCCAGAGCCGCTGGCTACTAAGTCTGACTTCATAACTAATGTTTCGTTGAGGCTAATTTTGCCTGCGTCTACATCTTGATAAAATGCAATTAGGATTGGTAATTTGATTGTACTCGCTGCTGGAAATACTCGATCGCCTTTTATGTCCAAATAGTCTCCGGTGTCTAAATCCAGAAAGAACATTCCGGCGCTGAGGGATTTGTATTGTGCGATCGCACTTTCGACTTGCGGCTTGATCGCGCTCATTTCCGAACCCGCCCGCATCGCCAAATCAGCGGCATAGTTTCTTGGACTTGCTGAAGCAACAGTTAGGGGAACTTGACCAGATTTTTGTTCTACTTGGGTAATAGCTGCTGGTGGAAAAGACTCGTTTGCTGCTATTTGTTCGGGATTCGGTAACTGAAACGACCAGCGAGTGGCAGATTCTCTAATTACTCGGACTTTTTGCGGGTCTAATTTATAACCGGGAGTTAATTCTATTACTAATCTGGTAGTTTCGCTATCAAATTGCCCGACTCTAATTTCTTGAATAGCTGAGTTGTAGCTTTGAGGACTTTCGGGATATTCTAAGACTATTCCGGGCAAGTCAATTACTAGGCGGGTGGGATTGGCGATTAGTTTAACTTGCGGCTGGACTCCTGAATCTGTGGTTAAGTTGAGTTGATTTTGGCTGGCGTCGAAGTGCCAGGATGTTAGTGTATCAGCTTTTGCAGGTAGGGCGATCGACAAAACACTAATTAAAGTTGGCAACAGCCATCGCAGTTTTGGAGTCATATGTGAGGAGTAAGAGTTTAACGGCTGCGACAAGGTGGCTGAAACAACGTTTTCAACCGCTTTCGAGGCGAACCACCTAGCATCATACAGTTAACTCTTGCCCGCACCCGTAATTTTTATTATTTTCTTTGAGAATATTCGGTTTCCGGGAATTATATCGCATCCGGTTATATTAAACCTTTTTATTCTAGTCTCGCGTAGATCGGAAAGTTCATTCAGTCGGGAATTATCTTCGCAGAATTATTGTTTCCTCGACGCGAATTGTATTTGTTTTAGATAGCAAATTCTAATTGTCTGATCGCCAGATTTCTCGCATCTTCGATCGAGTCGATCGCACTTTTGGCAAAAACTTGGCTTTTGGCGACAAATCGGCGATCGCTGAAATGGTCGTAAGCTTCCCAATTACCGCTAACTTCGCGATCGTGCCACAGAAACCAGCCGCGGTAGATTTCCCCGCTATCAATATCATCGCACAGAACCAGCCAATCATCACCCGTGAGAGCGTTGCCATCTAGGGCTACCAATTCAACCCAAGCAAGGGCTGTGCAGGCATCGATCGCATCAGCATCAACTAAGTCAGATTTGGTGGCGGTAGCTGTGGGCGAGTAAAGTGTAGACTTCATAATTTCTCCTTGATTAAAGTAACAAATTTCCTATTTATGGAACTGACTAGGTAATGCAACTGGAAAAACTGTGTTTTGATGAACTTCGGGTTGGTCAAATTTACCAGCGGCCGATGCTTCGGTTAAATTGTTAAGTGTATTAATTGTGAAAATCGCTGCGGTTCCTAAAGCTGCCATTGCGAGTCTGTGTAAGATTTTACTCATGGTGATGCTCCTTTTTGGCTTGATGTATCTACTCTAAAAAAAATCAGTGCTTACTCGCAGGGGAGATTGGGGAGTTAAGAAAAGTTTTTTATTTTCAAATATATTCAAAGGTTGAAGCCGTTATCAGGACAGAGTTTGAGGAGATCGATCGCCCAAAACCCCGGGCGTAGTAAAATTCCTTAAATTCCGGCTGGCTGACTATCTCCCTTAAAATCGCTTAAGATAGGCACTTAAGGCGTTAAACCTCCTAAATTCCTTCCCCTTTCAGTGCAACCGAAGTGCTCAAGTCAAAACGCGATCGCGGTCGAATTCTCACAGCCCCGGGCTTAAAGAAGCTCAACGAGGCGCTCCAAGAATGGTCTGACCGATATAACATTAGAGGTACTCTGACGGAAATCGAGGCAGAGTCGGGCGTTGGCGCAGATACAGTCAGTAAAATTAAGCAGGGTAGAGAAGGTGCGGATTTAAGTAAACTGCGGCAGTTGTTTGCGGCGTTTGAGCTGACTCTGATGAATGGCGACCATCGATCGGCTAAACTAGACGATGCCGGAGATGTCGGCGAGTCGGACAATTTGCCCGCAGCGGAAGATACAGCCAGCAGCAGAAGTGTTAAAGTATTTGTGAGTTATCGCAGCGCTGAACCCGATCGCGAGTTGGGAAAACAGTTGGAAATGGCGTTAAGTGCGATCGGGCATACAGTCTTCACAGCAGAAAATAACATTAGATTGGGAGATAATTGGTTCGATCGCATTAACTTCTTCCTCAAAGAATGCGATTATTTGCTGTTGCTACTGCCACCAACAGTCAGCCAAAGCGAAATACTAACATATCAAGTTCAGCAAGCAAAAGAACTGCAAGATTCCCGTCCTGACAAAAAACCGATAATTCTCCCCATCCGCGTCGGTTTCCCGCTAAACGCGCCTTTAAACCACGACTTGCGGGGCTATCTGTACCGCATCAAACAAAGGGAATGGAAAACCACCGCCGACACTCCAATTATCATCGAAGAAGTTCTAAATTTGCTAGCAGAAACTCCCGCACCACTCCCAGAAGAAGCGGAAGACTTAACGCCAAACCAAGTATTAGAAATTAGCAGCGACGAAATACCCCAACCAGTCGCCGAACCGGAATTACCGGGAGGACAAGTCGATGTTGCTTCTCAATTTTATGTAGAACGCCAGCCCATCGAAGAACGCTGCTATCAAACTATTGTACAGCCCAGCGCTTTAATTAGAATCAAAGCCCCCAGACAAATGGGAAAAACTTCCTTGATGGCAAAAATTTTGCATCACGGAAGCCTTCAAGGTTATTGCACGGTGCCGCTAACTTTTCAGTTAGTAGATAAAGCGGTATTCGCCAACTTAGATAAATTCTTAAAATGGTTCTGTGCTTATGTCGGGCGCGAGTTGCACTTACCAAATCAATTAGACGATTATTGGGACGAGATTTTTGGCAGCAAAGTCAACTGCAAAGATTACTTTGAAAAATATATTTTGCCGCAAATCGACAGTCCTTTAATTTTAGGATTAGACGAGATCGATCGCGTTTTCCAATATCCAGATATTGCCGAAGACTTTTTAGGACTGTTGCGGGCGTGGCACGAAGAATCAAAACGGCGCGATATCTGGAAAAAACTGCGCTTAATTGTAGTTCACTCCACCGAAGTTTACATCCCGATGAACATCAATCAATCGCCTTTCAACGTCGGACTACCCGTGGATTTGCCCGAATTCAACCATCAGCAAATTCAAGATTTAGCAGCGCGCCACAATTTGCAATGGTCAGATGCCGAAGTTGAGCAACTGACGGCAATGGTCGGCGGTCATCCGTATTTAGTGCGAGTTGCATTATATCACATTTCGCGATCGGATTTGACCCTTGATGAATTAAAAGAAACTGCTACCAGCGATGCGGGAATTTATAGCGACCACCTGCGCCGCCAACTGTGGAATTTAGAAGAATATCCAGAGTTAGCGGAGGGAATGAGAGAGATTGCAGCGGCGGACATTCCTGTTCAATTAAAGTCGATGCAGGCGTTTAAATTGGATAGTTTGGGGTTGGTGAAGTTGCAGGGAAATGAGTGTGTTCCGAGGTGTGAATTGTATCGGCAATATTTTCGATCGCACTTGAGCGCGATCGGGTAAGTTCGATCGCTCTGTTATCATATAATTCCAGATATTGTAGGGGCGGGTTCACCGAAAATAATGGCCTAAAACTGACAATTTCATAAACCAGCCCCCACCAAACGACAAATCACAATCTACCTCTTTTTAGATTAAAACAGCCCATGAACGATATTTTTTTGATAACTTCCGATAATTGGCTAGACTGGATAGCGGTGTTTGGCTATCTCGGTTTGACTGTTTTTATTATGTGGCGCATTATGGCTGCAAAGTAGCTGTTAAGATAGAGGTATAATCAGAAAGTAATCAACTCCCGCAGACTATGATGTCGCCTGTTGAAAGTGTCGCAGCAATCCCGAACGATTTGATTTTGCGCTTGAGCGTCGAGCAGTATCATGCTATGATTCAAGCTGGCATTTTGGCGGATGACGATCCAGTAGAACTGCTAGAGGGATGGCTTGTTTTCAAAATGCCCAAAAATCCGCCCCATCGAGTAGCAACTCGCCTTGTTAGAACAGCTTTAGAGAATATTTTACCTCCCGGATGGTATGTTGATTCTCAGGAACCGATTACGCTGCAAAATAGTGAACCCGAACCGGATATAGTGGTGGTTCGAGGCGATACGCGACAATATCTCGATCGCCATCCGGGCGCTGAAGATGTTGCTATTGTGATCGAAGTATCGGATACTACGCTTGGGCGCGATCGCACTATCAAGAAACGGACTTATGCCCGCGCGGGAATTCCGGTTTATTGGATTGTCAATCTGGTGGAAGGACAGGTTGAGGTGTACGATCGACCTTCGGGAGACTCTGAAGCGCCGGATTACGGGCAAATGTTGATTTACGGGCGATCGGCTGTTATACCGATTATTATTGAAGGGATAGAAATTGGGGCGATCGCTGTAGATGCTCTTTTGCCTTAATTTTGATGGAATTTTACAAATGAACATTACATGGGGAGGGCTGATTTTGCACTCATCTACTGGCTTTTCTCATAAATCCTAAGCTGAACCCGCCCCTGCAATTTGCGTAAAATAGGAATATTTTCTAACTGTTCCGATCGCAATTCTTCCCAATTTAACCCAATTGGACGCGGATACATTGTATTAGTTTCAATTACCTCCTCGGAAGTTACAATCCAGTTGAGCGCCCAATCGTGAGGCTGCATTGGCAAACGCGAATCTGCGACAATTTGCAAAGGATGCACTGTTGTGACAATCGGAGTATCATTTTTAACTAATCCAAATTCCGCCAGCATCGCCAGTTCCAAATCCGCAAATCCTGCTCCTTTCCCCGTGCGTCCACCGTGGCGCCCCGCGGCTACGCAACCGACTATTGCTAAGTCAATTGGCTGCATTTCTGCAAAACTCACTAATCGGCCGCAGGTGACTGCTTTGCGGGCGATCGCAGCTTCGGCTAGGGGGATATTGCGATTGTGCAAGTTTTCGGCGGTTAACTCGACAAAACAGCGATCGTCTGTCAAGCGCGGTACAGCCATATACAAGCGTTTTCCATCTTGCAAAGCGCGCAATCGCACTGGATTTTGCGGCGAATCGGGATTGCACTTGATCGATTTTGCCTGTTGCCAAATTGGTAATTTTGCCAGGTTTTCGGCAGCCACCTGTGCACCGACAAAGTTGGGAATATGACCGAACGGATCGCCAATAGATGCGGCTTGCTGCTTCAGCAAAGACCAAATTTCCGATCTTAACTGGTCTTTTTCTTGGTGATATCCAGTCCAATCAGTTTTCATGCTGTATTATGCTACAATTTATCATACAAAATTATGCTTTAATACCGCCTCACTTCTTCAGTCCGCGAAGGCGGACTTTGTTTGTGTAGTAGCGGTTTTAACCGCCGAATAACTTATATGAAGTTTACCACAAAACCGAGTTACTATCAAGTAGGCGGCAGTCTCACTAATAACTCTCCGAATTATGTGAAGCGTCAAGCAGATGACGACTTCTACAACGGATTGAAAGGGGGGGAATTTTGCTATGTTTTGAATTCCCGACAAATGGGCAAGTCTAGCTTGCAGGTGCGGACAATTCAACGGCTGAGAGATGAAGGAATTGCTTGTGCTGCGATCGACATTTCGGAAATTGGCAACCGCAGCGTGACTCCCGAACAGTGGTATGCTGGGTTACTCCGCATTCTGGAAAATAACTTTAACCTGTCGGATGTTGTCAACGTGCGGACTTGGTGGCGCGATCGCAATTTTTTAACTCCGGTTCAAAGATTGAGCGAATTTATCGAAACCATACTGTTAGCCAACATTTCCAGCAATATTGTCATCTTTATCGACGAAATCGACAGCATTCTCGCCCTGGATTTTCCCGCAGACGATTTTTTAGCCTTAATTCGATCGTGCTACAACAAGCGCGCCAACAATCCAGAGTTCGATCGCCTGACGTGGGCTCTGTTGGGCGTAGCATCCCCGACGGATTTGTGCCGCGACAAGAATCTCAGCAGCAACACGCCTTTTAATATCGGTAAGGCGATCGAATTAACTGGTTTTGACGAAACAGAAGCCCAACCCCTAGCAGCGGGTTTGGCAGAGCTGACAGACAGCCCTCAGGAAGTTTTGAGAGAGGTTTTGTATTGGACGGGCGGCCAGCCATTCCTGACTCAAAAGCTGTGTAAACTTCTCTTTGAAAATGCCGGATTAATCCAAAATCCCAAAGAGTGGGTTGAGAAAGTAGTACGCTTGAAGATTGTGGAAAATTGGGAATCTCAGGATGTGCCCGAACATTTGTCCACAATTCGCGATCGGCTTTTTAGAGAAAATCAGCGAATTATCAGAAGACTCGGATTATATCAACAAATTTTACAGCAAATTGAAATCGTCCCCGATGGTAGTGCGGAACAAATGGAATTGCGATTAAGTGGATTAATCGTCAAACACCGGGAAAAACTCACAAGTTCTAATCCTATTTATCAAGCTGTATTTAACCAAGACTTAATCGCCCAAAAATTAGAAAAACTCTCGCCTTATTCGGAAGCAATCAAATTCTGGCTGAATTCTAACTCTCAAGATGATTCGCAATTGTTGCGAGGGGAAGATTTGCAGTCAGCATTGGTTTGGGCGGCAGATAAAAGTTTGAGAAACGAAGATTTTCAGTTTTTGACAGCTAGCCAAAAAGTGATTTTGAGCGACCAAAATCAACTGCTGCTGGCAGCTACACTCGAAACTAAAAAAGCTGTGAGTGATGCAGCAAAAGCCTTAACGGAAGCTAACGCAGCCAAGCGAAAAGCCAAACAGTGGATAGGAATTGGTTCGGCGGTACTGGCCGGATCGTTGATTGGGGCGATCGGCTTTTCAACTCTCGCTTACCAGCGGTTTAAACTCGCACAAGCAAGTATTGAGATCGAACAAAATGGCAGCGATGCTTTACTATTGGCGGTATCTCAAAAGACCGAAAACACCCAAGCTTTATCAGAAGCTTTGCTAAGGGCGATCGCCTCCGGGGAAAAATTAAAAACCCTGGTTAATAATAAACCAAATTTAGAACAATATCCAGCTACAAGGCCGCTGCTAGCATTACAAATAATTCTCGATAAAATCAGCAAAAAACAGCAAATAAAAGCATCATCATTTCCGCAAGTGGTGAAGTGGCAAGCTCATGTAGGTGCAGTTACCAGCGTCAGTTTTAGCCCTGACAGACAAATTTTAGCAACCGCAGGTATAGACGATAGAGTTCGGATTTGGAACTTTTCCGGGTCTAAAATTGCTGAATGGAAAGCTTTGCAGCAGTCAGTTAATATAGTAAGCTTTAGCCCGGATGGCAAGTTTTTAGCAACGGCAGGAAAGGACGGCACAGTTAAATTTTGGAACTTATCAGGGGAAAATATTTCTAGTTTTCAAGCACTTGAAGGCTCAGTTACCAGCATCAGTTTTAGTTCCGACGATAAATTTTTAGCAGCGGCAGGAATAGACAGCAGTGCTGCAATTTGGCCGCTATCAAAACAGCCAAAAGTAATATCATCTACTGTAAAACTTCCCGGTCATAACGGCTTAGTTAGAAGCGTAAATTTCAGCCCTAACGGAGAGTTTCTCACGACTTTAGACGGCAAATCTACAGTGCGGATTTGGAATGTGTCAGGACAACTAAAAAAAACACTGCCGGTGCAGGCAATCGGTATCAGCTTCAGTCCTGCTCAACAGCAGTATCGCTTTGCTACAGTAACATTGAACGGCAAAGTCGGGCTGTGGAACCTGTCAGAAAAACAATTAATTAATGAATTTCAAACCTTGCATTTTGATGCCAAATCAATTAGTTTTAGTCCAGACGGAGAAAGGCTGGCTACTGTGGGAATTGACAAGACGGTGCGGCTGTGGAATTTAGCGGGGCGACAGGTTGCTCAATTTGAGTTTGAGGAGAATGTTGTTAGTGTGGGTTGGAGTCGAGACGGCAAGCAAATTGCTGTAGCTGGAAGCAACGGCACTGTCTGGCTGAGACAGGTTGAAGGGTTGGAAGAATTGCTGAAGCAAAGCTGCAATTTTCTGGGCAGTAAACCGGAGTATGTTAGAAGGATTTCAACTATCTGCAAGTAGTAATCAAAGGGAAATACGGACACGGCATTGCCGTTTCCCTACCAGTGGTTTTTTTACCATGTTTGTAGGGTGTGCACTGCGCACCGGTTGAGTTTGTCGCCCACCGGAGAACCCCGATTTTGCTCGTTACCAAGCAAAGCGCCAGGGAATCGGTTAAACCAATTAAACTGCGCCGGTGCGCATTGCGCACCTAGCCCTGTCAAGGTGTGTGCTGAGCTTGGTCTGGAAGTCCTGTCAGTAGGTTAGTCTGGATGGTGTATTCGGAAGAACACTTGCGCAGACTGGGAATAGGATAAGCGAGGAAAAAGTTGATGCCGGAAACAATATTTGACAGATTTGTCCAAAAAACTCCCATCACCCTCATGGTGCGAGGTGTAATGGAGCGTATATTGGCGAGAGAGCAAATGGACATCATCTTTGAGAAAAATGCTCTCTCGCCAATATATGCGGGAGTTATTGTTCTCCAATCTCGTAGATATGATGAGCCTGGTAATTTGTGGCATTCATCCTTCCGTCAATGCTGCATACAAAGCAAATGCTACTAAACTCAATGTGAGTCGCACGGCTATTTATAACAAACTGTTGGGAATGGAAGTGGGAGTCAGCGCAGCACTGTTGAGAGAGACATCGGCAGAGATGGCAACTTTAATGGAACTGATTGGAGCCGTTCCTAATCCCATATTATCAGGTTATCCAGTTAGAATCATTGATGGTAATTGTTTGGCACCGACTAATCATCGCCTGAAAGTTCTGAGACCACGTGCAGCAGCAGCATTACCCGGAAAATCTCTAGTTGTGCTCGACCCTGATTTAAGATTAGCAATTAATGTATTTCCATGTCTGGATGGTTATAGTCAAGAACGTGCATTATTTGACCAGGTGTTAGAGACTGTCAAGAGTGGTGAATTATGGATAGCCGATCGCAATATGTGTACCAAAGGATTTCTGTTTGGCTTGGATCAGGCAGGGACTAAATTTTTAATCCGAGAACATAAAACTTTACCCCAGACAGCTTTGACTCCATAGAGCGAAGTGGGTCAAGTCGAGACAGGTACAGTGTTTGAACAAACAATTAGTGTGACTAGCCTGGAAGAATCTTTAAAGAATGTACGAAGAGTAGTCTTGCACCTTCACAAACCAACTCGTAACGGCGAGTCAGAGATTGCTATTCTTACAAGCTTGCCTTCGACTGTGAAGAATGCGATTGAAGTAGCCGAGTTGTATAGAAAACGCTGGAATATTGAAACGATGTTTCAAGTTCTAGAGAAGAACTTTGCCGGAGAAATTCCAGGTTTAGGTTATCCCCAAGCTGCTTTATTCTGTTTTTGTTTAGCTTTGGTTGCCTACAATACTTTAGCTGTAATCCGTAGAACTCTCGGCAGCATACATGGTGCGCGGGAAAATCGATGCCAGCCTTTCTGAATTCTACTTAATTACTGAAATTCAGGGGAATTATCAAGGAATGATCATTGCGATTGACCCTATATACTGGAGGACTGTCGGATCATTATCACCCCCCCAATTTGCTCTTTGGTTGACAGATTTAGCCCAGCTAGTTAACTTGAAATCTTTGCTTAAACAACCTCGTTCTCCTAAGAAGAAAAAACCGGACTTGATTGTAGACCCACTGCATCGTCATGTATCTACAGCTCGACTTTTGAAGCAAGCTCAGCAAAAACCTTGACAGGGCTAGCCCACGGAGGCCTATGCCCTATGCCGGAAGCGTACCTGATCTTTCTGAGAAAGGCTATATATCAGATCAGCGAAGATGAGACAGCAGTTGAAACCGCTTCTTGCCAAACGATGTCAGCCGGACGCCGACTGAAGAAAATAACATAATGTCAGATGTCCGGTCTTTTTCATCAACCCGCCTCCGCGGGTTTTGTTTGTGTAGACGCGGTTTCAACCGCCCCGTCTTCTTAATATTGAGGAACAGACGAATCTACTTCTTGACTCCAAGCATTAATTCCGCCCTTAACATTAATCCCCTCAATTCCCGCTTCCTTCAAAATGCCCAAGGCCTTCGCAGAACGCCCGCCCATTTTGCAATGTGCAATCAAGCGATGCCCGTTCAACAATTCCTTGACCTTAGCAACACCTTCGCCGTGTTCGATATCCGGCAAAGGAACCAAAACTGACCCAGGAATTTGAGCAATTTGATACTCGTTAGGATTGCGGACATCTAACAATACAAAATCCTTCGCACCGCTGTCGATTAACTTTTTAAGTTCAGTGACAGTCATCTCAGAAATTTGCTGTTGTTCTTGCGCTTCCTGGGCTTTAGCTTGAGGAATGCCGCAGAATTGTTCGTAATCGATTAACTTTTCAATTACGGGGCGCACTGGATTCGGCCGCAGTTTCAATTCGCGGAATGTCATTTCTAAGGCATTGTAAAGCAACAATCTGCCGCTCAAGGTTGTGCCTTGACCTAAGATAATTTTGATAGCTTCCGTTGCTTGGATAGAACCGATAATACCGCACAAAACGCCTAAAACGCCGCCTTCGGCACAGGAAGGAACCATCCCTGGAGGGGGTGGTTCTGGGTACAAATCGCGGTAATTCGGGCCGCCTTGGTAGTTGAAAACTGTTGCTTGTCCTTCAAATCGGAAGATGGAACCGTAGATGTTGGGTTTGTTTAAAAGGACTGCAACGTCGTTCATCAAATAGCGAGTCGGGAAGTTGTCCGTGCCGTCGATGATGATATCGTAGGGAGTGGCAATGCCGATCGCATTTTCGGAACTAACGTGAGTATTGTACAAATCAACTTGACAAAAAGGATTAATTTCTAAAATCCGATTTTTCGCCGACTCAATCTTCGGTTTCCCAACCCAAGAAGTGCCGTGAATTACTTGGCGCTGCAAGTTGGAATGGTCTACAACATCAAAGTCTACAATCCCAATGCGGCCAACACCGGCGGCTGCTAAATACAGCAGCAGCGGCGAACCGAGTCCTCCCGTACCGATGCAGAGTACGCTGGCTGCTTTGAGACGCTTCTGCCCTTCCAATCCAACTTCTGGGAGGATGAGGTGGCGAGAGTAGCGTTCGTATTCTTGTTTGTTGAGCTGGATCTCGTCCAGATTAGGATTTAGCATGATATTCTGTTATAGGCTGATTTTGAATTATATCCTATCTGAATTTTTCGCATTTTTGCGTGTTTGTTATTTTTACTAACTATTTCTTAATCTGAGTCGGTTCGACTGCGACAATTTCCTCTGCTTGAAAGTAGCCCTCTGCGTCCAGACTCCAACTGCGGAGGTCTTGTGAACTGCCTTGTCGGACGGACACTATGATGTAGGAGTATTGGGCCCATGCCAATGTCCGATCGCACTCCGAGGGCACTGCGGGATTATCTGGGTGAGAATGATATATGCCGATGATGTCTAAATTGCGATCGCGCGCGTGTTTCATCGCCCGCAACATATCTTCAGGTCTAATAGCATATCTGCGTTGTTCTGTCAAGTCTTTTTGTTCCGGCCAATTCTCCTCGGCTTCGGCACTCCAAGCGTTGTCAGTCGGCAAAACTTCTACTACAGTTTTAACACTGTGTGCGATCGTACCTAACAATAAACCGCAGCATTCTTCAGAATAAGCGCTTTCGCCGTGGCTGCGGATTGATAACTGTTGTTCGGGGGTAAGTGCGATATTTTGCATTTTCTTTTAGGCTTTTTTTAATGAACTGCTTTGGCCGCGCGCCAGCGAAGAGAAGGGAAGAAAAGATTTTATAATTGATTTTGGATTATCTAGCTGTTTGCAAAACATTTCTATAAGCAATCACAGCTTCAGTCTGGTTATCATATCCTACATATTGACTCAACACAGAAAAATCTAACTCAGGTAAAAATTCACTACTCGAAATTAACTCATAACCAGATTCTCGCAAATGGTAAAGAGAAAATCGGTCATCCGCCCAAAACCAGACTTCAGGAACCTGCAAACCGCGATACACATCCAGTTTATCAACCCCGCCGCTAGTCAGAGCAATTTCTATCACAATATCCGGGACTTCTGCAAGTAAACCCAAACAGTAACACTCATCTGGTTCCGCACCCCGTCTCACGGCTTCGCTGCGAAATGTAGCATTTCCGTAACCGTTGAGATTAATTAGCCTTTCAACTGCATAAATTTCTATCAACCGCGCAATAATCTTTTTGAGTCTTTCGTGTTCTGGCGAAGTCGTCATAATAATTTCTAACGTTCCTTCCAAGTAAGTCATCCGGGGGAATTCATCGACAAACATCTCGGAAAGTTGCTCGTATTGTTCCCAAGTCACATCATATAAAATAATGCGCTGTTCGGTAGCTGGTTCGAGAGTTTTTGGATCTAAAAGTAGCATAATTAATTACCTGCACTTAGATATCTAAACGTTAGATTTTTCTGATTTTCTCACCCTTATTCTCTGTACTCTCTGTGCCCTCTGCGGTTCAAAAAAAAAATCAATTTAGCTAACTAACAGTAGGGTGTATCAGGCGGAAAGCCTTAGCCTGTAGTCAAAACATTCAAACCTGACGCACCCTACAATAGCTATCTAGCCATCAATTGCTATCAAGTTGGTGTTTGCTGCAATTCGGGCCGTTCATCTGGGACGATCGCATTTTCGACTGGACAGACTTGCAAACAAATGCCACAGTCTATGCAGGTATCAAAATCAATCCAATACCAATCAGTACCTTTGACATTTTTGCCCGGGCCTGGGTGAATGCAAGCCACCGGACAAGCGCCGACACAATCAGCAACTCCCTCGCAAATATTTGTAACGATAGTGTGTGCCATGTTTCTATTTTAGATTTTAGTTTTTAGATTTTAGATTTGACATTATATCATGTCTGTCTAATTACAACAATACAATTGGTTGGCAGTGAGGAATGCGAGTCCTCTGTTTTTTTGCGGCCTGAAGTCCTCACTACAAACTGTTTTTATTGCTGGTAATTTCGTGGACATGATATTAGGAATTAGGTTTTAAACACATCCTAGTTTACGGTTTCAATTGTTGCAGCACCTGCGGCATTTACCCAGGCAATTTGACCAATTCTACGATCGCGTGCGTAGTCCCTGGCTTCCTCTTCTGTCTCCCTTCTCTCTAAATCTATCTCCACCCGTACTAGGGGAGTAGACTCTCGGAGTTTGCGGGCATAATCAAAGGCCGCCGCCGCTGCTTCGGGAGTTTGAGGCACAACTAACCATTCGCTGGCTGCTGTCTCTGTAGGCAATTGACCCTCTGTCAACAAAACTTGGTGCAAATCTTCAATATTCAGACAAAACCCGATGCCGGGGGAGTTTTGCCCTTGGGGATCGAACAGTCCCAACAGGCGATCGTACCGCCCGCCTTGTCCTAAAACTCGCTGTCCTGTTTTGCTGCTGCTGACAACTTCAAACACTATTCCAGTGTAGTAGTCAAATGTTTGAATTAAACTCAAATCGAGGTGGATGTGAGATTTTAAATTGGGGATTTTTGCTTGACATTTGTGCAGTAGCTCGATCGCACATTTGAGTTCATTTAACGCGGCTTGCTGTGGCACATCTAAATCCAGCTTCGCCACAATCTCCAATACATCTTCTGGCCGGCCGCGCAAGTCAAACAACAGTAGAGATCTTTCTCGCAATTCGTCAGAAAGTGGCAAAGTTTCCAAGGCTATGCGATCGAGATTGGCGATCGCCGATCGCACTTTTTGGCGCACATTTGGCGGAAACGGTTCTAGCAAAGTTGCAGTCAAGCCCGCTTCTCCCAAAACCAAATGCCAGTCATCAATTTCTAAGCTCTGCAAGCACTCAGACAGCAGCAGCAGCACTTCCGCATCCGCAACGCTTCCCCCCGCGCCGAGGAGTTCTACCCCAGCTTGATAGAACTCCTGTTGCCCGCCGGAACCCGTATCTGCGCCTTTGCGGAAGACGTTGGCGTTGTAGTAGAGACGCTGGGGCTGCCAGCGAGTCCCGGACATCCGCATCGCAGCCGCGCGGGCGATGGATGCTGTCAATTCTGGCCGCAAGCCGAGTTCTCCATCTTCGGCGTCTTGGAGTTGAATTAAGGTCGATCGGTCGATCGCGCCCCCAGCCATCAAAGTCTCCAGCCTTTCTAGAGTAGAGGTAATAATCCGGTGATAGCCCCAGCGGTGAAAAACCTGCTGTAAGCGCCGTTCGATCGAAATTTTTTGAGCAACGTCAAGGGGCAATAAATCTCTTGCACCCGATGGGGGTTGGTGAACCATATCAATTTTAGATTTTAGACTTTAGATTTTCGATTGACATTAGAAGCTTACCTTGAGAGACGGTGTTAAAGAAGACCGGGCGGTTGAAACCGCCGTCTGATCTTTTTATTTCTTCTTCCCGCTAAACAAACCCTCAAAAAATGCGCCCAGTTTGCTCTCATTTTTCTTTTCCTTTGCCCCCGAAGCTGCTGCCTGTTCCAGCTTTTTCTTAACTTCCAAAGCCGTCGGTTCTTGAGGATTTGATGCCAAAGCTTTTTGCACCTCAAGTTTTGCCATTGTGGCTTGATTTTGTTGAAAGTAACACATTGCTAACAAAGCGTGAGCTTGGCTGTGTTTTGGCTCGCGTTTCACGGCTTCTTTCAACTCTAAAATTGCTTTGGCGTAACTTTTGCTGTCCATGAATCCTTGAGCTCGGCGACAAGATCCGTCAGCCACGGAGTCTACTGGGGGTTTGGTCGGCGGAGGTGGCACTAGATTTGCTGCGGCTGGGGTTGCGGCTGGTTTTGTTACGGCTGGGGTTGCTACTGCTGGTTTTGTTGCGGTGTTAGTTGGTGGGGTTGCTGATTTTGTGGGCGAACCAATTCCAACCGCACCGCCAAGCCGCTCTTTTCGCAGCAAATAAACCATGTTGAGTTCGCTAATTTGAGCGATCGCATCTTCGGTTTCCGCAACCGATTCGTACTGCTTGAGAGCGAGTTTGCCCACTGCTGTTTTGTAAGCTTCTTCCAAATCTTTAGCGGTAGCTAACTCTTTGGCTGCTGCGCTTTCGATTTGCATTTTTGCTTGTTCTTTAAGGACGCGCTTACCGATGGCTGCTAACAGCAAGTTGTATTCTTTGCGATCGCTTTCCTTAGAGAATTTGTTGTATGCCGGAGTGACCATTTTTGACAAAAATTGGTTAGCCCAATCTTTATCGGCTTGGTCTTCAAAAGAGCAAGTATCCGAATGCAAGCGGCGGGCAATTTTCATGTAGCGCTTGCGGATGTCGTTAAACTCGGCGTCTAAAGGAACTCCCAAAATTGCGTGCTGATCTATAACGTCGTACTTGAACAGCCCTTTTGTCATTTCAAAAGACATAACTTTTACTCTCGCTTTCTTGGCTTTTCACTATTCTTTAATGTAGCCTGAGTCAAGGGGTTATGACCCCCGTACTATCCCTGAGCTCTTGTTGCGGGCGTGCTACCTCCAGGAAGATAAGGGCGGAACTGCTAGCAGTGCGCTGCTGAGTTCGGCGTGTATTTTGCCGTTTGTGGCCAAAACTCGACCAGAGTTGATCTCAAAGGCACTACCGTCATAGGCTGTAACTTGACCTCCGGCTTCGGACAGGATCACTACACCGGCTGCTACATCCCAAGGCGAGAGTCCCCGTTCCCAGTATCCGTCCGATCGCCCGCAGGCTGTATGTGCGAGGTCTAGGGCAGCCGAACCACTACGCCGCACGCCTTGGGTGAGGTGGGTGAGGTGACAGAATTCGGCATAATTATTGTCTGCTGTTTCGCGCCGATCGTATGCAAAGCCGGTCACTAGCAAGCTGGTTCTCAATTCTGAACTTTGGGAAACTGCGATCGACTTACGGTTACAGGTTGCCCCCAATCCTTTGCCTGCCCGAAACAATTCGTTATGTAAAGGGTCGTAAATTACGCCGATTTGTGGTATGCCATCGATTAAAAGCCCGATCGACACAGCGTAAAAAGGATATTGGTGAGCATAATTAGTTGTACCGTCCAAAGGGTCGATCGCCCACAGGTATTTGCTGCTAGCATCCCCTAATTTGCCCGATTCTTCCGCGAGAATGGCGTGTTCGGGTACGTGGCGGCCTAGAATTTCTAAGATGACGGCTTCTGATGCTTTGTCGGCTTCTGTGACTAAATCGCCCGATCGGCCTTTTTCTTGAATGTTTTCTAATTTACCGCAAAAAGATTGCAGTACGGAACCAGCGGCGAGGGCTGCTTCGGTGGCTATTTCAAGGAAGTTTTGCAGTTGATTGTCTATCATTTGGAAGAAGGAAGAAGGAAGAAGGAAGAAGGAAGAGATAAGAAGGAAGAAGGAAGAGACAAGAAGGAAGAAGGAAGAATAATCCCAATGACAACTGTCAACTGTCAACTGTCAACTGTTAACTATTTCTGATTTTGCTGGCGGAATTCTGCGGGTGTTTGGCGCATGGCTCGTTCTGGATTCCAAAGACCTTTTCCCATGAGTCTCGCCCATTCTTGAGCGTTGATCAGTCGCTGTTGATATTTAGTATTTCGCGATCGCACTGAGGCCAAAACATAACCTTCTTTGACTAGCTGTTCGTTGAGCAGAATTTGATCTTGCCACAAATAGGCTAATTTGCGATCGAACTGGTCTTTAACTTCGATGTCGGATTCTAACAATACTTGTTTTCCCTCAATTAGCTGTTCTAGTCTTTGTTTGGCTGCTTCTCCCCAAGGCTGTTGTTTTAAATCTGGTGCATCAATACCAATCAGCCTGATTTGTTCTAATAAGGCGATTTTGTCGGCTGTGCTAATAACTTCGATTGTTTGCCCGCTGATCGCCCTTTCTACTTTGGCGATCGTACCTTGGGGCATTTCTGGTTTTTGGCAGCTAGCTAACAACAGACAAAGGGCGATCGCAAATAACCGATAAAGCATGGATAATTGGTGGTTGATAATTTATCAAATTGCCTCATTCTTCATCCAGCGGCAAACCGAATCTAACTTTACCTTTACCGAAATAGCGGCCGAATTGCAATTCGTAAACCTCATCTTCGTCTTGCGTCTCTACCTCGATGTTAGAACGCGGATAGCAGACGCACAGCAAAGCATAACCCTCTTTTTGCAGTTCCACAGAAAGTCCCATTGCTTCAGGCTGGTGCAGTTCCCCCGACTTGACGCGCACCGCACAGGCTGTACAAGCCCCGTTGCGACAGGAAAATGGCAATTCTACGCCTTGATTTTCGGCGCTTTGGAGGATGTAACGATCTTCGGGTACTCGCACTGTGTGGCGATCGCCCGTTTGTCTGTTATGAATTTTAATTGTGTAAGAGCGAGTCATCTTGATTTTAGATTTTAGATTTTAGATTTTAGATCGGGTTTTTGGATCAAAACCCTTGATATGAATGGATTTGCGACACAGGGGAGGATAATTCCACTTACCCGTTTGACACCATACCAATATTAAACAACAAATTTATGCCGTTACCCCCTTCCCAAATCAGATTTGTTCTGCTAAGATAGTTTAGCTGTGGCTGAATGAATTCATTTAGCCCTGGAGAGGTGGCCGAGCGGTTGAAGGCGCACGCCTGGAAAGTGTGTTTAGGGCAACTTAACGAGGGTTCGAATCCCTCCCTCTCCGTTACACAAGTTGTTTAGGAAAAAATAACAGCTTGCAAACAATCTCTTGTATGAGATACATACTTTAATTAGATCGCCCTTGAATTCTTTTAGAAAAATCAAGGGCGATCGCTTTTCAATGTTTGAGTGTAAATTAGGGCGATCGCGGGGAAAAACACGCCCAGATATAATGCCAATCGTAGAAAACCATAGTGACCTACACCAATCGCCAGCGATGTGGTCTAGAAGCGTCACTTAATTGTTTTTTCCAAATTTATCTTTGAACTAATCATACCTTAATTCCGTAACGCCTAATAATCGGTAACATTCAGGGACTGTCGGCATAGGGGCAGATGCCTCTGGAATGGGCATCTGGCATCGGGCATGGGTAATAGTTAGTGGTTACTGGTTAGTAGTTTTTCTAATCACAAATAACCAATACCCTATTGGCAATGCCCAATTTCCCATGCTCAATTTCCCAATTAAATGAACAAGCTAGGTGAGATGTTAAAATAATCGCCTAGTGCCTTAGCTTGTGCCTTGCTAATCGCTCTTTTCCCATTCACAACCTCAGACACCACACCGCTCGATCCAATGATACCTACCAAGTCCGCTTGGCGGGTGCCGCTGGATTCCATGATGTGTTGCAAAATCTCATGAGGCTCCGATTCGATCGGATAATTTTCTGTCTCATAAACTTCAATCAGCGTGACTAACAACTTGTATAAAGCTCTCTCCTCTACAGTGCGGTTTTTAGCGAACGTTAGCCGTTCTGCCACTGCCAGGAGGCGATCGTATTCCTCTTCGGTTTCGATCGCCCTAGGAGCGATTTCTGCCAGCAAGTTGCTATAAGTGGCTCCATCAAAAGTAAGGATCATTTTTCCATTTGTCTTTGTCGTATTCAGCGTGGGTTAGGAAATATTTGTAGAAAATAGTTTGCTCCTCGTAGTTGATGCCGGCAATCAGGCGATATTCGTTGCCTTTGATATTAAAGACTGTGAAGTTTCCTACTGCTTCGGCATCCCGGTAAATCTTGCGAACCTCCTCCAAATTCTGCCATTCTGCTTTCTTTACAGTTGCGTTCCAGCTATCAATTTGATTTTTGACATCGGGATACTGGGCAGCATCTGTACGGAGGTTCCGGATCGAGATTAGGTGCATAAATTTTTAGTTTGTTTCTTTTTTTCTTTGGCATATGTTTGATCTGATCCTCGACTACTATGCTTATACTCTCATCTTGAGAGGAAAATGTCAAGGCCAGATCGAGTAAAAATTCTTTAACCGACTCCAAGTGGGTTTTGTCTGTGTAGACGCGGTTGGAAACCGCAGGCTTTATCTTTAATCCCACTCTCCCTCCCCCGACTTTATTCTCATCGTGTAAAAAAGCTTCTAGCAGCGTGGTTCTGGCGATCGCATGGAAGTTGTGGAAACTCGCCTTTTTGCAGCGTTCAAAGACTATCTAGCCGCTTATTCGGATTTGGTCGATCGCGCCGAACAGATGACATGGGGCGCAAAGTTAGATAGTATCTAACAAGCTCAACTGTGCTATCTGCCGTATCGTGCCGCAAAAAACCGGGCCGGGGAATGTTGCAGCGGTTCTGCGGCGAGGAATGGACGTAAGATTATATTCACAGCTTTTTGTTCGATTGGGAACGGAAGCTGCCACAATTGGTAAGTAACAAAAATTGATTTTAATAGAAGCTTCAGCCACTATACTAATTAAGTGTAGGTTGGCATGAAGAAAATGCCAATGGTAAAAAAAAGTCGCAATCCAGTTAGTTCAAATCCAGAAAGCAAAGTCAAAGTCGGACTTTCGCTGACTCCTTCTAGTGCCGATCGATTGAACTCGATCGCTCGAAAGCTCGGAATATCAAGGTCTGAACTCCTAGAACGCTTGGCACAAGGCGCTCTGAATATTTCTACGGACAAGAGTGAGGTTAGTGTCACTTGGAAAAAAGGTGAAGAAACTGCGGTCGAGACCGCTGAGTTGCAAGGGGAAACAGCCGAAAAAAGCGACATTAATGACGCTATAACGGCAGAAACTCTATTGGACTCGGTGAGCGTACAGTCAAATCCCCTGCAAGCAAGTTACGAATCTTTACAGCAAGAGTTGAGTGAACGGGAAAGTTCGATCGCATCTTTGCAGCAGCAATTAGCCACCGAACAGCAAAATGTCGCCAGCCAATCGCAGTCAACTGTATCGAAGTCGA
>NZ_JAUBVX010000003.1:68669-125532 GCF_036706065.1 Microcoleus sp. A2-C3
GTTACGAAACTTTACAGCAGCAGTTGAGTGAGCGCGAAAGTTCGATCGCATCTTTGCAGCAGCAATTAGCCGACAAGCAAAATCTCGCCAGCCAATTGCAGGAAACTGTATCGAAGTCGAGTTACGAAACTTTACAGCAGCAGTTGAGTGAGCGCGAAAGTTCGATCGCATCTTTGCAGCAGCAATTAGCCGACAAGTCGAGCGATTTGGAATCTTTGCAGCATCAATTCGGCGAGAAAGAAAGTTCGATCGCATCTTTGCAGCAGCAATTAGCCGACAAGCAAAATCTCGAAAGCCAATTGCACCAAACCGTGTCGAAGTCGAGTTACGAATCTTTGCAGCACCAGTTAGCAGAAAAGTCAAGTGCGATCGCATCTTTGCAAGTTCAACTGGTCGAGTTCCACTCTCTAAAATATCAATTGAGCCAGAGTGGGGCGAAACAGCACAATTACGAGGCTTTGCAGCAACAGTCTCAAGAACAGCTAAAAACCATCAAAGCTTTACGGGAACAGCTAGTTCAAATGCAAGCTGTGGCTGGGATTGGCGAAGCTTATCTAAATAAGTGGCGCCGTTCCTGATTCTCCGGGTACGGCCCACTGTCACGCTTCGGGTGCGCGCAGCATTTTAACCCTGAAAAGTCCTCTCAACTGGGAGGAATGCTCTTGCAGCGATAGATTTCAACCTGTCGCTACAAGAGCTTTTTATTGCCAAATATGAGCATAATATTAAGAAATATTACAATAAATAAATTATGACGAGCGATCGCACCCCTAAGAGCAAATCCAGTCCAGCAGACACAAAAAGCCGCGTCACGGTAATTGGAGCCGGCATCGGCGGGCTGACAGCAGCGGCCCTGCTCGCCCGCAGAGGATACCAAGTGCTAGTGTTAGATCAGGCGATCGTCCCCGGAGGATGCGCTTCCACCTTCAAACGCAAAGGCTTTACCTTCGATGTTGGCGCGACGCAGGTTGCAGGATTGGAACCCGGAGGCATTCACCACCGCATTTTCTCAGAATTAGAAATAGAACTTCCCCCCGCCACACCCTGTGATCCGGCTTGCGCGGTATTTCTGCCGGGAGAAACCGCACCCATTAGCGTTTGGCGAGATCCGCAAAAGTGGCAGCAGGAAAGACAGCGGCAGTTTCCTGGAAGCGAACCTTTTTGGCAATTATTATCTACATTATTCCAAGCTAGCTGGAACTTTCAAGGGCGCGATCCAGTTTTGCCGCCCAGAAACTTCTGGGATTTTTGGCAATTAATTCAAGCTGTGCGCCCCGATACTTTAATTACTTTGCCTTTCACTTTCATGACAGTGGGAGATGCTTTGCGGCTGTGCGGTTTGGGCGACAATTTGCGCTTGAAAACTTTTCTGGATTTGCAGTTAAAATTGTATTCCCAAGTTAATACGGAAGAAACGGCGCTCCTTTACGCGGCGACGGCTTTAGGAGTAAGCCAAGAGCCGCAGGGATTGTATCATTTACAAGGAAGTATGCAGGTTTTGAGCGATCGCCTGGTAAGCGCGATCGAGCTTTACGGCGGCAAAGTCCTGTTGCGGCATACAGTCGAAAGTATTGTCACCACAAACGGCAAAGCCACCGCTACAGTGATTCGCAATCAAAAAACACGCGAAGTTTGGACAGAAACAGCCGATCGCATTGTTGCCAACGTGACCGCGCAAAATCTAGTAAAATTGATGTCAAGCGAGCCTGTTTTAGAAATTTTAACAGATAATTCAGAGACAACAAACCAACTGCCAAATCAAATGGCAGGCTACAAATATCGAGTTGATAAATTGCCGCCCGCATCCGGCGCATTTGTCATATATTTGGGAGTTCATGAAAGCGCAATTCCGGCAAATTGTCCGCCGCACCTTCAGTTTCTCTACGATTACGACGGCGAGATTGGGGAGAATAATTCATTATTTGTTTCTGTCAGCCATCCGGGTGATGGCCGAGCACCGCAGGGAATGGCGACTGTGATCGCTTCGTCTTTTACTGATACTCGAATGTGGTGGAATTCTGCTGATTATGAAGGATTGAAGCAAAAATATACCGCAGGGGCGATCGGCCGTTTGAGCGAATATTTCGATTTGACACCCGAAAAAATTGTACACCAAGAATCAGCCACACCTCGCACCTTTGCCCGCTACACAGCGCGCGATCGGGGCGTTGTAGGCGGCATTGGCCAGCGAGTACCAAACTTCGGCCCCTTCGGATTTGCCAACCGCACACCAATTAAAAACTTGTGGTTAGTCGGCGACTCTACCCATCCCGGAGAAGGAACCGCCGGCGTTTCTTATTCTGCTTTAACAGTCGTGCGGCAAATGGAAGCAGAGTTTTGATAATTGATGAGTCAGTAATACCAACGATCAAAAATCATGCAACAGCATTTGTAGCGTGTGTCGCCCTGAAAAATCCCTAAATTCAGTCAACAATCTGATGGCGACGCACCTGACACATCGGGCCCGTGGAAAGAATTTTTTGGTTGGTTGACACAGGTGTATAAGCACAGGTGCGTCGCTCTCAGATTGTCGAGCTTGAGTTAGAGATTGTCGATGGCGACACACCCTACAACTTCCTTCTTTCATAATGAAAAAAACCTCAGTTTGCTGCTGCAAACTGAGGTCAAATAGCGACAGGTTTCAACCTGTCGGCTACAGTCTATGACTACTTGATAGAAACCTTTGCGCCCACAGCTTCAAGCTGCTTCTTCATTTCTTCAGCAGCGCCAGCAGCAATAGCTTCCTTAACTGCCTTCGGTGCGGCTTCTACCAAATCTTTCGCTTCCTTCAAGCCCAGACCGGTAATTGCGCGGACTTCCTTCAGAATTGCGATTTTCTTGTCAGCAGGAACTTCTTCCAGCATCACGGTGAATTCAGTTTGCTCTTCTACTGCTTCAGCAGCGGCCGCAGGAGCGCCCATCATCATCATGCCGCCACCTACAGCAGCAGCGCTGACGCCAAAAGCTTCTTCAATTTGCTTGACCAATTCTGAAGCTTCGAGCAAGCTCAGAGTTTTCAGCTTTTCCAAGATTTCGTCGGTTGCAGTAGACATTCGTTAAACTCCTAGTTCGATTGTAGATTTGTGATTTGTGATTGCTCATTAATTATTAGTTGTTCATCTCCAGTTATCAGTTTGTTTCTCAAAACTAACGACCTATGACTCACGACTAATTCCTAATGACTTACTCAGATGCGCTTTCTGCTTCTGCTTCAGGTTGTGCTTGTGCTTCTACTTCTGCTTCTGCTTGAGGTTCTGCTTCAGGTTGTGCTTCTACTTCTGCTGAACCGCCGTCTTTTTCAGCATAAGCTTTGAGACCGCGTGCGATCGAAGTAGGAACTTGATTGATACCCACAGCCAACTTGGTTGCGACACCGTTGATTGCGCCAGCAATTTGAGCCATGAGTTGTTCTTTCGACGGCAGATCCGCTAATGCTTTAATATCAGCTTCTTTCAGTACCCGTCCTTCCATCACGCCGCCGCGAACTTCAGTCTTCTTGGAAGCTTTTTGGAATTCTTGGTAAGCTTTGATCGCGCCGCCAATATCTTCTTGCACGAACATGAACGCCGACGTACCTGTCAGCAATTCCTGTATCGGCTGCCATGTTTCATTGCCATCAACAGCAATTCGCATTAGCGTGTTTTTTGCTACTTGGCAACTGCTGCCTTTCGGACGCAAACGCCGCCGCAAATCTGTGATTTCACCAACAGTTAAGCCTTTGTAATCGATCGCGATTACCAATTGAGATTCGCTCAAGGTTTGCTTGAGGCCTGCAATAATCTCATTTTTTGCTGCTAAACTTTTGCCCATACTTATTTCACCTCCTTTTAGGATCTCAAACTGCCAGTCAAAAACCCCAACCTTATAGCCGGGGCAGAGAATTAAAAATTAAGAATTAGGAATTAAAAGATAGAACTTTTTAATTTATTTTCTTGAGTTTTTATTTCTTCAGCCTCGGCAGGAAATTAAGCGCTCGGCACCTGCGGTCTTCAGCTTATGGATTTTTGATTAGGCTATCATCAGAAGGCAGATATTAGCAAGGGTCTCATGCAAATCTCGTGAGAGATTTATACAGATAACCGAAGCTGTCTTTTACTTCTGCCTTCTGCTCAATACTTTCTAGGCAGCATCAAGTTTGGTATCGCGCAGGGCACTGATATCGACTTCGATCGATGGGCCCATTGTTGCGGATACGTACAAACTACGCCAGTAGCGACCTTTCGCACCAGAAGGACGGTTGCGGTCAACAGTTTCTTGCAAAGCATGAAGGTTAACCAGCAAATCTTCCGCTGAGAAAGCTGCCTTGCCAAACATAACATGAACGATGCCTGTGCGATCGGCACGGAATTCTAGTTTACCACCTTTGAACTCATCGATCGCGCGAGCAATGTCAGTCGTCACCGTGCCACCTTTCGGAGAAGGCATCAAGCCACGCGGGCCCAATAACCGACCCAATTTTGCCACCAATGGCATCACATCTGGGGTAGCAATCAGGCAATCAAAGTCCATCATGCCCTTTTGAATTTGCTCAATCAACTCTTCAGAACCAGCCATATCAGCGCCGGCATTCAGAGCTTCTTTAACTTTTTCGCCCTTAGCAATCACCGCAATTCTGACTACTTGACCAGTTCCTTTTGGTAGCGATACAGTTGTCCGCAACTGTTGGTCAGTATATTTCGGGTCAATTCCCAAACGGATGTGAGCTTCAGCAGACTCGCCAAACTTAGCGGTTGCTGTTTCTTTCAAAAGTTGCAGAGCTTCCAGAGGTAGGTAAGGTCTCTCTTCAACTTTCTTGAGAAGTTCTTGCAGTCTTCGGGATACTTTCTTTGCCATTGTTATTTCCTGGGGTCAGTTGATTTTAGATTTTAGATTTTAGATTGAACGGTTTCGCTCATTTCAAATCTAAAACGTTTGCGATTCTTAGCGAAGTATTACTTCTCCCCCTGAATCGACTTAGGATTTGCGATTGTAGCTGAAAAATCAGGAATTTTGGATTAGCAATTTAGGATTTAAGACTGACAAGTAAGAATTGCGAATCAGAAACAAAATTCCTTCTTCCCTCTTCCTTCTTCCCTCTTCCTTCTTCCTTCTTCCCTCTTCCTTCTTCCTTCAATCCGCGATCGCCACGCCCATGTTTTTAGCTGTTCCGGCCACAATTTTCATAGCAGCGTCAACATCATTAGCATTAAGGTCAGGCATCTTGGTTTCAGCGATTTCTCGCAACTGAGCCTGTGTAATTGTCCCTACTTGCTTGCGGTTAGGTTCACCCGAACCCTTAGCAATGCCAGCAGCTTTTTGAATCAAAACCGAAGCCGGGGGGGTTTTGAGAATAAACGTAAAACTGCGGTCTTCAAAAACCGAAATTTCTACCGGAACCACGAGACCTGCTTGGTCTGCGGTTCTAGCATTGTACTCCTTGCAAAACATCATGATATTGACGCCGTGCTGACCCAAAGCTGGGCCGATCGGAGGAGCTGGGTTGGCTTTTCCCGCCGTAATCGCCAACTTAATTACTGCAACAACTTTCTTTGCCATTAGTTAGTTCTGTTTCTGAACCTGATTGAACTCCAATTCTACAGGCGTATCGCGCCCAAAAATCGAGAGTAAAACTTTGAGCTTGTTCCGTTCCGGGCTCACTTCAATCACATCACCTTCAAAATCCTTAAACGGCCCGGAAAGTACCACAACGTGGTCTCCTGTCGCCATCGATACTTTGACAACCGGTTCTGATTCCTGAGCGTTTCTGAAGATCCGTTCTACTTCCGAATGACTCAGAGGTAGCGGTTTGACGTGACCCCTGCCGCGCCCGTAGCGGCGTTTCTGCTCTGCCCCGACAAAATTAATTACATTCGGGGTATTTTTAATCACCTGCCACGTATCCTCGTCCATAAACATACGGATGAGTACGTAGCCGGGGAAGATTTTCTCATCTGACTGCCGCCGGGAACCGTCTTTGCCGACTTTGATCGCTGGAGTTTGCGGAATTTCGACTTGAACGATGCGATCGGCAACATCCAAAGTTTGAATCCGCTGATCCAAGTTTGCCTTCACCCGCTTCTCGCAGCCTGAGGCAACCTGAACAGCATACCAGCGAGCATGAATTTCCGGCACTTCTGGCGATGCTGCCTGTCCCGTCGCGTCTGTGGAATACTCAGATTCTTCTGATGCAAAAGTCATGGCCCAAACACCTTTCCTGCGCCCCAGTTAAAGAAGTTATCCACCAAATAGATCAGGCTTGCTGAGAGGATTACCATCAAAAGCACGGCCAAAGACTCGCTAATTAGCTGCTGGCGGCTCGGCCAGACCACTTTGTCGAGTTCTTCTCTAGTTTCCTTAAGAAAGCCCGCAGGGTCAAACCCAGGCGCAGTCATTTCTGGAGTTTGTTGAGCTTCGTCTTTTTTCGCCACGATTGAATCCCCCTTGCGATTTTAGATTTTAGACTTTAGATTTTAGATTGTGTGAGTGGCTCGCGGCTATCTGATTGTTTTGACACTAACCACTTACGCCCAAGTCTAAATCTCAAATCCAAAGCCAGCACTTTTTTACAAGCCCAATTCATCCACGGTGTAGATGCCGATCGCCCTTGTGGCCGATCGATCAGCAACACCGAGCATTTGTTGATGGTCTTTGTTGCGAACCGCCCACAAAAATTAATTCTACCCGAAAGTCTGCGGTTTTAGCTGTTTCCAGCCAATTATCCGGGCGCTTTCGGGCAGAATTAAAATTTTGGTGATTCAGCGCGCCCTGGAGGACTTGAACCCCCGACATCAGGTTTTGGAGACCTGCGTTCTACCAACTGAACTAAGAGCGCACAGGTGAGGTTGCTGAAACTCGCTTAACCTCTAGATTTCTATTTTAACACAGTGCGCTCGGAAATGGGAAACTTTTTTTGAATTTTTTCAATTTCCCATTTTCTCTCTCACCAAGAGGAAGCTGGGTGCATTCCTACAGGGAGCGATCGAACCGCTGTTTGACGCGAGTAGCTTTGCCCACGCGATCGCGCAGGTAGTAAAGTTTTGCTCTACGGACTTTACCGCGGCGCATGACTTGGACAGTAGCAATGCGTGGCGAGTGAATCAAAAACACCCGTTCCACGCCCACACCTTGAAACACGCGGCGCACGGTGATTGTTTCATTAATCCCGCCGTTACGCATGGCAATCACAGTGCCTTCGTAGGGTTGAACCCGTTCTTTCGCGCCCTCTTTAATTCTCACGCCGACTCTAACTGTGTCGCCGACGTAAATATCGGGGAGCACTTTGCTGAGTTCTACCTTGACTCTATTTATTTCTGCCGTTTCGAGCGAACGGATTATTTCTGCTGCGCCTTTCATAAAATTTTCCAAAACTCACAATCCCTTATCATATATCGAACTGCCAGTTTTATCTCAAAAAACTTCTATGTTAAATACTTCGGGGCTCGAATTTCTGCAACTGGGGGCGATGGCTGCACTAGCCTTGTACGTCGCCGCCAACTTGGGCGCCAACGATGTCGCCAACTCAATGGGGACATCCGTAGGCTCAAAAGCGCTAACGCTGCGGCAAGCAATAATTGTTGCAGGCATACTGGAGTTTGCCGGCGCAGTGCTGTTCGGGCAAGGAGTTTCCGAAACTCTAGCAACAGGAGTTGTGAATGTAGATGTGTTTTCTGCCCAGCCGCAGGTATTTTTAGTCGGGATGGTGTCAGTGCTAATAACTTGCGGCTTGTGGCTGCAAATCGCTACCAGTCGAGGTTTGCCGGTTTCTTCATCTCATGCGGTGGTAGGTGCGATCGCAGGTTTTAGCTGGGTTGCAGCCGGAATTCATGCGGTTGATTGGGAAACTATCGGCAGTATTTCCTTAACTTGGGTGGCGACACCTTTTGCCAGCGGTGTTTTAGCAGCACTATTTTACAGTGGGGTGAAGCATTGGATTCTCGATCGACCCGATCCTCTATTGCAACTGCGCGAGTGGATACCTTGGCTGAGTGCAGCACTGTTGAGCGTATTTGGGATAATTGTATTGCCGTCTGTTGTAGATGTGGCTTTGGTGCAGACAGGGGCGATCGACTTCGCGCGCGATACATTTGGCTGGAATCTGCCAATTCACGATATTGTAATTGGCATCGGGGGTATTGGGGCGATCGGGCTTTCGCTCCATAGTTGGAAAAAATTAGAGCAGGAAGGTTCGGCAGCAGATATAGCGGATGTAACGGATAGAAAGAATAAGCAAGAGGGAATATTTTCCCCATCTCCCCCTCCCGCCCTCTCCCCATCTCCCCGCCACTCTTCGATCGAGCAACAGATGGCGAGATTTCAAGTTTTGAGTGCTTGTTTTGTGGCATTCGCGCACGGTTCCAACGACGTAGGGAATGCCGTTGCGCCTTTAGCTGCGATCGCCTACATCCAGCGCACAGGTTCCTTTCCCCTAGAGGATTTCAACGTTCCCCTGTGGATTTTAGTCCTCGGAGGTACAGGAATAGTCATCGGTTTAGCCATCTGGGGCAAACAAGTAATGGCCACAGTCGGCGAAAAAATCATCCAACTGCAACCCAGCGGCGGATTTTGTGCGGAATTAGCCACAGCTACCACAGTATTATTAGCATCTCGTTTGGGTTTACCGGTTTCCACATCCCACGCTTTAGTCGGTGCAGTTGTGGGAGTCGGGCTGATTAAAGGCTGGAAAACAGTACGCTGGCAAACTTTGCAGTCAATTGGTTCGGCTTGGTTGGTGACAATCCCGATCGCCGCAGCTTTGGGTGCTAGCATTTTTAGCATCGCCCAATGGATTTTAGTTAAATGAACGCAATAGGTTCGATAGTTCGGACTTCAGTTCTTTCTTGGATGCGGACTTGCATTCCGAACGATCGAACCAAAATCATTTAATTCCTGCTCCAAGCAATGTATTTAGCTGTCGAGCCAGCACCTCAACACAGGGCTTTCTCAACATAGTAAGGTGATTCCCAGGAACTCGAATCACCTCTACTTGTTCCGCCGTTAAATCGCTCCAGCCCAGAGTCGGATCTTGATGGCTCGCGCTCAGCTTTTCTCCCGATCGCAACAGAGTAATTCGGTGCGGATAAATTTTCGGTACATAGCTGAGAGTTGCTTGACTGTTAGCCTGAAATACAGTGAACATCGACGGAATTGCCAGCTCGCGCCAGCTTTTTTGTTTTGACTCTTGAGATAAGATACTAACCATAACAGCCTGTTTCCAATTCCAGCCATGCCAAAAATTAGCTGCTAGATTAAGCAGCTTATTTAATTGAGGAAACCGCCCAGCAATACCGCCAATTTGCACATTTTCCGCAGCAGCCACCAAGCGAAAATAATCGACTACAAAAGGCCAGATCGAGCGCGAAACAGTAGTCAGAATAAACTTGCAACCGTCCCAAAAAGAAGGTTTGTTAGCAGCAACCGGCGCTAAAGTATCCAGCACAGCCAGCAAAGCCACTTCATCCCCCGCTGCGAGCAACTGTTGAGCCATCTCAAAAGCCACCAAACCCCCAAAAGACCATCCTCCTAAAAAATAAGGCCCTTTTGGTTGAACGGTACGCAAAGCTGCGATGTAGTCAGCCGCCATGTCTTCAATGCGAGTTAGTGGAGAACTTTCGCCGTCAATTCCTTTGGGTTGCAGTCCGTAAAACGGTTGATTTTCTCCTAGCTGAAATGCTAGCTCGCAATAAGGAAATACGACGCCAAAGATGGGATGGATGCAGAAGAAAGGCGGATTTTTACCGCGCGGTTTGATTGCAACTAAAGGCGACCATTCCCCAGAATTTGTTCCTGAATCTAGCGAATCTGCTAAACCTTCTATTGTCGGATTTAAGAACAAAGACGATAGTGGCAACTCGCGCTCAAATTGCTGGTTAATCTTCTTAATCAGGCGAATTGTCAGCAGGGAATCTCCACCCAAATCGAAGAAGTTGTCGCGAATGCCCACAGGCTCGGTGTTGAGGATTTCCGACCAAATTTTGGCGAGGGTTGATTCGGTTGGCGTGCGAGGCGCAATGCAGCTTTTATCTGTTGAATTGCTAGTGAGATTATCCGGTGCTCTGAGGCGCAGGCGATCGATTTTGCCGTTGGGAGTTAGGGGCATAAATGCGATCGCCACAAAGGCATGGGGAATCATGTATTCGGGCAGCTTTTCTCTGAGAAAATTCCGCAATTCCAAGGGATTGAGCGCCCGATCGCGATCGGGGACGATATAGGCAACTAGGCGCTTGTTTCCCGACAAATCATCTTCAGCAACCGCCACTGCTTCTTTGACTGCTGGATGCTGCAACAGCAGCGCTTCAATCTCTCCTAATTCTATGCGATAGCCGCGAATTTTTACCTGTGCGTCGGTGCGGCCTAAAAACTCAATATTGCAGGGCGAACGCATCTAAATTTTATGTTAGCAGAACCTGGTATATTGGAGAATGATTATTGAGTGCCTACCAAATATTTAATCAAAGTTCGTTCTTATGAAGCTCAAACCTAAAATCACCATTGCCGACCATTTTGCCGACTTAGAAGACCCAAGAATTGAGCGAACAAAACGCCATCAATTAATTGATATTATTACCATCTCAATTTGTGCCGTGATTTGTGGTGCTGACACATGGGTGGATATCGAAAGTTACGGTCACTCTAAATACGAATGGTTAAAGAAATTTTTAGAATTGCCGAATGGCATACCGTCACATGACACAATTGCGCGAGTATTTTCTCGCCTCAAGCCGGAACAGTTTCAGAAATGTTTTTTGAACTGGATTCAATCTATTAGTTGCCTCAATCCAGGAGAAGTGATCGCAGTTGATGGCAAAACTCTTCGCCATTCTTACGATCGGGGAGGAGACAAAAAAGCCATTCATATGGTAAGTGCTTGGGCAAACAGTCAAAGATTAGTTTTAGGGCAAGTTAAAGTCGATAAAAAATCCAATGAAATTACGGCAATTCCGGCTTTATTAAAAGTATTAGAATTAAATGGAAGCATTGTCACCATTGATGCGATGGGCTGTCAGAGGTCAATTGTAAAATTAATTGTCGAACAGGGGGGAGACTACGTAATCACCTTGAAAAAGAACCAGCCATCCCTATATGCCAGAGTAGAGGAGTTGTTTAAACAAGCAATTAGCCAAGGATTTTCTGGCTTTACACATACGGTTTATTCGCCCAAACAAGAAAACAATCACGGTCGCTCAGAAATCCGACATCACAACCATGTTAAGTGATATCAAAGAGCTGATTGACCCCGACAATCAATGGGAGAAACTTGACAGCATAGGTATGATAGAATCGGTGCGAATGGTGAAGGGGAAAACGACTATCGAAATTCGTTATTACATTAGTAGTTTACCAAATAATGCTCAAAAGTTTGGTGAATCAGTACGCAGCCATTGGGGGGTTGAAAATTCCTTACATTGGGTATTAGATGTGGGTTTTTGCGAAGATGATTGTCGGATTAGAAAAGATAATGCTCCGCAAAATTTTGCGATTCTTAGACATATCTCTCTCAATCTTTTAAATCAAGAAAAAACCTCAAAAACTGGAGCAAAGAACAAGCGACTTCGAGCCGGGTGGGATGATGAGTATTTGACTAAAATCCTCGCTGTTTCAGTCAACTAAATTCTCACAAACAACTCATTGCTAACTATTATACAACTTGTAAACAGTGGTTGTAAGCTTTTTATTGTCTCAAAAATGGCAGCAAGTAAAAATCACCATTAATTAGTTCCTCTTTTCTCTTAAAAGTCATTACAAAGTGTGTTTGTAGCTTCTAACAATGGTGAATTTATCTTAAAATATACTCATCACTGATGAACAGTGTTCAATAAGATGCGTTCCCCCTGGGTTCTCCCGGCGTTCTCGCTCGCGGTACGCTGGCAATGTTCCAATATGATGAAACAAAAACTTTGCGCTCAATTGACATTCCTGTGTTGGTAATATGTGGCGATTCAGATATTGCCACTACCCCCCCAACTAGCCTGCGAATGAAAGCAGAGTTACCTCAAGCAGAGCTAGTTACTATACAGAAAGGAAGACACATGGCATTAATGGAGCATAACCAGCAGTTTGCAGAAGCTGTCAGGGCATTCTGCACTGAAATTTCCTAACTAAAAAGGAAAATTGTAGCGAAAATGTTGGGGGGAGTGAAACGGAGGGTTCGTTCCCTTGAGGCCAAACCTACGCACTGATTCGGTCTAGTTCCTAGACCTCTTTGTCACCCTCCCACCTTTAACTGAAAATGCGCTTGATGGCAGGAATACGAGCCAACACGAAATAATCCAACAGCAGAACGGTGACGAGTGAAAGTCCTACAAGCGGGAAGGCAATCCCTAAAACAGCAACGATTGCGAGTGGCACTTTCCATCCCTGAACATGGGTGGGCATTGGAGGCGCACCGAGCCAACCCGTCCCTTTCGGACGACGCTGCCACCACATCACTGTACCACTGACTGAAAGCACAATCAAAATTAAGGCTGCAAACAACATCAGTAGTTGATTGCTCAATCCAAAATATTTGCCCATGTGAATGGAAATTCCCATTGATACGACTTTGGGTACTAACCCGTAATCCTTCCATCGCACATCTGCTAATACTTTGCCACTGTATTGATCGATGTGCAAAGTGACTTCTTGCGCCGGATTATTTGGAAATGCCGAAACCGTATACACACCCGTTTTGGATTCTGGAAAACTAACACTAAATCCAGGGGGTGCGCCTTTTGCTTGAGCTAAATTTACAACAGAATCTAGATTTACGGACGTATCAGCAAGAGTTCGCCCGATAACTTCGTTGTGTCCTGAATGATGCTCATCTCTAGGCGTACTCGATTTAGGAATTGGTAATTGCTCTACTGCCCAAGGCACAACTTGATTGCCCTGCTGATTGAGGGAGCCTGTGAGTGTTGTCGATTGAGGCACGTTATCCCGCATTTGTGCAGGGTAGTAGTTCGACAAACGAGCGAAGGTATCTCCCCAAAAACCTGTCCAGGGTAGTCCACTGAGGATGAGGAAGCCAATTAGCAATACGCCATAAAATCCCGAAACGGCGTGTAAGTCCCGCCAAAATACCCGCTTATTCTGGCTCCACACACGCGGAATTAATGTTCCTAAAAAAGTTACTTTGCGGCGAGGCCACCATAAATATAATCCGGTAATTAGCAAAATCAGTCCCCAACAAGAAGCAAGCTCTACTAAATAATCTCCCAATTTTCCGATCATCAGTTCGCCGTGAATCTTGCGTGCGATCGCTTGGAGATTATTATTTTCATCGCGATCGCCTAAAATCTTAGCCGTATAAGGATTCACGAAAACGGCTAGTGTTCTTTCATCTTTAGTCGCGATCGTCACTTCAGCACTACGATTAGACGCAACGCTCGGCGTAAATTTTGTTACTTTGGCATCAGGATAAGTTCGTTGAACAACTGCCACCTGTTGAGTATAAGGCATCACCACATCAGCAGGCTGCACAAACATATTCTGGTGATACATTGCAACATCTAATTGCGGTTTAAATAGGTAAATGATGCCTGTGATTGACAAAATCAGCATGAAAGGAATAACAAACAAGCCTGCATAGAAGTGCCATCGCCAAACGGTGCGATAAAAACGATTAATGGGAGGTTCAGCAACCAGTGAAGGGTTCAAAACGCTGTTCAATTTACTCATTGTCATTTGCTAAAATATCGAGAAAAGCCATTATGCTACACAAGTATGAACAATGTCAAAAGACAGGCTGTCAAACAGAGTTCCTGCTTCTGAAGTTTTTAGCCGTCAGTAATCCTGATGAAGATTTATTCAAGAGGGAAAGTAACTAAAGACCAGTATATTGCAATACCGTTCAGTTAAGGCTGCCTATCTTTATTTAGCATAAGTGGGCTAAGTCTTTACTCCATCAGGGTTTGAGGAGGGTTGTCATCCCCTCAGCGGTGATGCCATAGCTTTTAGTAGAGGATTCAGTCCCCAAATTAGCTCAACATTTGGATGCCAAAGATTAGATCTGTTGGAGTTCTATTCCTCTGGTTTCCTGTCGCCAATTTGATTGCACTTAGACACACACTTTTTGGGAGCATCTCATATTTGTAAAAACACTTATTATGGCTCCTTCCTTCTTCCTCTTTCCTCCTGCATCCTCCCTCCTGCCTCAAAACTTAGATTTCTAGCTTGGCTGCAAAAGTGAGATGCTCCCCACTTTTGGACGCCCATCCCACAAAACAATCAAAATCATCCCGCAATTATGTAAGGCCTTAAAATTCCACATCTTCTCGCTCATTTTCGTCGGTTCTGGGAGTATCCAAACCTTTCGCAGCCCAGCGCACTGTTTCAATGTATTTTGCTAGACTCGCCACAGTCGGAGCCTCAAACAAATTGCTGACAGGTAACTCGACTTGCAAAGCGTCTCGGATGCGAGAAATTAACTGAGTTGCTAGCAGGGAATGCCCGCCTAGCGGGACTTAAACAAAAAATACGGCGAAAATACGTTATAATGCTTGCATAGCAAGCATATAACGTTAAAAAATGACCAATGAAAGAGACAACCCCAGCCGCGATGCCCCCCTGCTTCGATAGATGGTGTCAAAGATTTGACGATATTTTTGGTCATCTTGCCCAAAAACGAGAGTTTAGGAACTATTTAGGGGGATTATTGGGAGAAAGTGAGCGAAAAAACTTGTCGCAGATGGCAGCAAACGCCGTCGGAGTAACTTACCACAAATTACATCATTTTTTAACAGCAGCGCCTTGGTCATTCAATGAGGTCAATCAACGTCGCCTAGACGTAATGAATCAGTGTAACCAAACCAAGATTAGTCGAGGATTTAGCCTGATAATAGATGATTCAGGTCACCGAAAAAGTGGTAACTTTACCTCTATGTGTAGGAAGACAATACATCGGACAAATCGGAAAAACTGATAATGGGGTAGTAGTAGTTACAAGTCATCTATATGATGGTAAGAAGAGCCTGCCATTAGATATTGAATTATATAAAAAAGCCGACTCATTACCAGAAGGAAAAGATGACCCAGAATTCAAAAAAAAGCCAGAAATAGCCATAAATTTAATCGACAAAACCTTAGCGAGAGGCTATAAACCAGGAATAGTCTTGATGGATGCAGGGTATGGTAATAACACCAGTTTTTTACAAGAATTAGAAAACCGAAAATTAAAATACATCGGAGGAATCGCCAAAAATCGCAAAGTAATAATTCAAAAAACCGAAAATGAAACAGAGGAAATTCGAGCAGACAACTTAACAAAAGCCTTACCTGTAGAGGCTTTCACAAAAATTCAACTCAATCTCGAACGACCGAGAACAGTATGGGTAGCAATTAAAGAAGTCGAATTATCAAAATGCACGGGTAAGAAAGTAATAGCCATCGTCATGAATGCAGATACTTTCGATACCGCCACTGAAATAGATTATTTGATGAGTAATGTTGACTTATCAACAGCGACAGAGGAGTGGATAGTAAAAACTTATTCACAAAGAAATTGGGTTGAAGTTTTCTATCGGGAAGCCAAGGGCTGGTTGGGGTTAAATGAATATCAAATCAGAGATGAAACTAGCCTTAAAAGACATTTTATTATGGTGTTTTGTGCCTACACTTTCATTCTCTGGCATACCTTAACAGGAGGATTAAGGCGTAGATGGGCAAACAAATCTTTAAACACTTTTAATGATGCACTCGAAGCATTTCGGACAGCCATATCTTTTAGGTTTGTGAAATGGTTGAACCAAAATTGGGACGTATTCTCCGCTTATAAAGCCAGTTTAGGCTTTGTTTGGGCTTAAAATTTGTTTAAGTCCCGTTAGTTACAGCTAGCCGTAGGGAACGTTCTGCTAAATTATTATCTGGAGGAACCGAGGGGTCATTCAGAAAATACCACTATTGTTCTGCCTTATCCCGTAAGGATTTGAGTAACAAACCTGCGGCATGACCAACTTGGTTCAACCAAGTCGCCAAAGCAAGATTCAATCGTATTTTGAAATCATTTGTCCAGGAGTCGTAGGTGAGTTGATCTTTCGTCTTTCGCCAGGACTCATGGGCCTTAAAAGCTTCATCTATTAATGAAAAAAATACTTGGGCGACTGCTGCATTATTATTGTTCCCAGGGAGTTCCAGCACTTTCTTGAAATGCCGTCGTAAATGAGCCAGACACTTCTGTTGGGCTGTGGTTTTGTAACCATTATAGACACTGAAATCGTCTGAGCTTAAGACTCCAGCAAATTCTGTATCCAGCATGGTTTCTAGTTCTACACGCCCCCTGGTATCTGCGGCATGGAATAAACAGAATCCCTCTCCACTAGCTGTCCATAGCCATTCTTTAACTCCCATTACACACTCTTAGGGTTTCATCTACATGAACATTTGATTGAAGAGGTGCCCATTTCCACAGTGCATTGATAGCTGGCTCTACTGCTGCTACTCGTTGATTGGTTTTTTGGAGTGTTCCCACTCCCACTTCTATTGTGCCGAGTTCCCACAACAATTCAGTCAGCTTGGCGTAGGAAAGATGTCCATAATTCCCTAACCAGACGCCGGGTGCTTGGAGATTAACGCTCAAGTCTTGCCCTGGAACTATTCCCAAGGGTGGTTCTCCTCGAATTACTGCACCACATTCGAGGCATTTACACGATTGCGTCTGATATTCAACGACTTCAATTGGTTTCGCTACTAGACTTGCCACTTGCTGTCTGTGGATGTTAATTACTCCACCTAATTCTTTACTACCACAATTGAGACAGATGTCGGGTGATCTAATCTCTGTTCTGTCTACTCGTCCAAACCCTTTGCGAGTTTTTCCCTGATCACCTGGTTGTCCACCTGGTTTCTTTTTTTTGTCTGCTTCTGGTTTGACTGTTGGTTTCTCTGATTTCCCGATCAGATCCGTTGATGGGGGCTTTGATGAAGTCTGACTGGTGGTTCGACTTTTGCCCGTAGCAATGGCTAGTTTTTCTTGCAATTCTTCAATAATTTTTTGCAGCCCCAGTACCATTTCCACCAGTTCAGCTTGGCTCAACTGCTCGATGAAGGTTTTTTTCTGCTCTTTGGTGGCTGCGGGCTTTTTCATTCGTTTATTTTACCAGCTTTTGCCACTTAAGTTTTTTTTGACCTGAATCCTTACATATATTGTTACGTGCTTTGTCGGATTGGACTTGTTCTGTCACTAATGACGGGATTGCTATCGTTACATCTCCAGCATTGCACAGCTATGCAGAGAAATGTTCAGCGTAAATAAATCAGAAATACACAAATACCTTGAAAGCTACAAGTCTGAATCATAGATAGATAGCTTCTCAGCAGTTTGTTTAAACCGAGACATTAACCGGGAACCACTAGATACCTGATGTTTCCTCACGGCGTTATCTCCGTGAACATTGCGCTAAATTGCGATCGGGGGGAATCTTCATGTCACAAAATTACTACCATTGATATCCTGTCTCACGCAACGACCGCAATAAAAGTCCCGCAGCACAACCAACATAGCTCAGCCAAGTATTTAACAATTCTGCCAGTCTGACTTTAAAGTTCCTCACCCAACTATGATAATCGAATTCTTCAGCCTGTTCACGCCATTTTCGATGTTGTCGAAATGCCTGATCAATCAATTCCAAGAACGCAGAGGCAACCGAGAGCATCCCAGTTTTGCTTTTATAGTGCGAACTCTCTAAACGAGCGCCTAAGATACTGCCTGTGTTTTTTTATGTGCGCCTGTGATCAGTAATGGGAGCCGATCTACACAACAGGTCAAGCGTCTAATGGGTGGGCTAACTGCACCAATTTCTGATGTCCGATAGCAACACTTTGTACTGTCACCTGTACCTTAAGGGGAAAACTTTAATAGTTTCTTTATTTTTACTCGCGTGACAATTCAATTACAACCCTGTCTGCGGTTTGGGGCTTGATATCTTGTCTTTTTCAAAATACCAGAGGCGGGTTTCACTAACAATCTGTACTTCATATCCACAATATCTATCAACCCGCCCCACCAGGCGACAAAATTTTATAACCAGCAATTCAACGGACATATCGAATGTTTGTTGACAATAACCAACACCGTGTTTTCACTTAGTGTATGTATCCTGTGATTTGTGACCGCAAAATACACTATGGCGATCGCACAACTCAAAATAAGGTAGTATTAGTTTAATGAGAATTAGATGCTTTAATTTTTAAGTAAAATCAAGTTGAGTTAAATTATGTTAACCTTACCACAATATCAAGTCAATTTTACTCTGCACGAAGGCGTCGAAACAATCATCTATCGCGCACAAACACCGACAGACGGACACCCAACAATCCTCAAAGTCCTCAAAGCAGAATATCCCACACTCGAAGCTATTACCAGGCTCAAGCACGAATATCAAATCCGCCAAAATTTAGACAGCCAACAAATCGTCAAAGCCCTCAGCCTCGAAACCTTTGACCACCGATTAGGAATGGTTTTAGAAGACTTTGGCGGCGAATCCCTCGCCAAACTGCTGGAAAGACAGACATTGAGTCTGCAAGCAAATTTAAACATCGCCATCTCAATAGTCAAAGCCTTACAATACCTGCATTTTCAGCACATCATCCACAAAGACATCAAGCCCAGCAACATCATAATTAATTCCCAAACAAAAGAAGTAAAACTCACCGACTTCGGCATTGCCACAAAACTCAACAAAGAAAACCCGCAATTCAACAATCCCAACTCAGTCGAAGGCACATTAGCCTATATGTCACCCGAACAAACCGGGAGAATGAACCGCACCCTCGACTACCGCACCGACTTTTATTCCCTCGGCATCACCTTGTATGAAATGCTGACCGGAAAATTGCCTTTCCCCAGCAACGACCCCTTAGAAATAGTTTACAGCCACATCGCAATTCAAGCAATTTTGCCGCATCAAATCAATTCAAAAATTCCCGTAGCCATCTCAGAGATTGTGATGAAATTGATGGCAAAAAATGCCGAAGACAGATATCAAAGTGCGGCCGGATTATTAGCCGACTTAGAAACTTCTTTGCATCAGCTAGAAAGCACAGGCAAAATAGCAGACTTCTTTCCGGGCCGCTTAGACATTCTCAGCCAACTGTTAATTCCCCAAAAATTGTACGGTAGAGAACAACCAGTCAACGAACTATTAGCAGCATTTGAACGTGTTGGGGCGGGTTTGACCAACAATTTGTTAGAAAAACTAACAACTTCAGAACAAAACCCGCCCTTATCAGGAACTAGCGAACTAATGCTAGTTTCTGGTTACTCAGGCATCGGCAAATCAGCCGTAGTCAACGAAGTTAGCAAACCCATTACCAGGTCAAAAGGTTACTTCATCAGCGGCAAATTCGACCAATTCAAACGTAACATTCCCTATGCCTCATTAATCCAAGCATTTAACTCGCTGCTGCGCCAGTTGCTAACAGAAGGCGCAGCTTCTTTAGAAACATGGCGCACGAAAATATTAACAGCATTGGGAAGAGATGGGCAAGTAATTGCCGACGTAATTCCTGAAGTTGAATTAATTATTGGCAAACAGCCAGAAGTGCCGGAAGTCGGCCCGACAGAAGCACAAAATCGCTTCAATCGGCTGTTCAAAGAATTTCTGCGGATTTTTGCGCAAAAAGAACACCCGTTAGTTATATTTTTAGACGATTTGCAGTGGGCTGATTCAGCAACTTTGAAATTAATGCAACTGCTGATTACTGACCCAGAACAGCAGTATCTCTTGGTAATTGGTGCTTATCGAGATAATGAAGTTAGTCCGACTCACCCATTAATTCAGACTGTAGAAGACATTGAAAAAACTGGTACAATTGTCAAAAATATTGTATTGCAACCGCTGGATTTAGCAGATGTGACTGAGTTAGTCGCTGATACACTTAATGATTGCACAGAAAAAGTCACGAATCTAGCGGAGTTAATCTGGAATAAAACGGGCGGTAATCCTTTTTTCTTGACGCAATTACTCCAAGCACTTTATCAAGACAATCTTTTAAAATTTGACTTTGCTGCCATTACTACTGATGGAAGTAAAGGCGCGTGGGATTGGAGTATTGATGAAATTCAAGCGATTGGCATTACCGATAAAAGTGTAGTAGAACTCGTAGCTTCTCGGATTGAAAAATTGCCAGAATCGACGCAAGAAATATTAAAATTAGCAGCTTGCGTGGGTGATAAATTTGCTCTCGATGTGCTGTCAATTGTCAGCGAACAGTCGGCGAGTGTTACAGCTACCGAACTTTATTCAGCTTTGCAATCCGGGTTAATTTTGCCCTTGAGCGATGCTTATCGCATTCCTTTGTTATTTACGCCAGGAGAGGCGGTTAATCTGAGTTTTGACACGTCGCGGGTGGGATTTCGATTTTTGCACGATCGCGTTCAGCAAGCCGCCTATTCGCTAATTCCCGAAGCTCAGAAGCAATCCACTCATTTAAAAATCGGTCAACTACTGTTACAGAACACTCCAGATGAACAGCTAGAAGAAAACATCTTTGATATCGTCAATCAATTGAATGTCGGAATTGACACGATTAGTCAGCCAGTCGAAAAAAATGATTTAGCCAGATTAAATTTAACGGCTGGACGCAAGGCAAAAGCTGCTGCTGCTTATGAATCTGCTGTTAGGTATTTGCGGGTGGCTATGGAATTATTGCCAGCGGATTGTTGGCAAAGTCAGTATGACTTAACATTAGCAATTTACGAGTCAACAGCAGAAGCTGAATACTTAAACATCAACTATGAAGATTCAAAAGAACTGGTCGATATCGTACTGCAAAAAGCTAACAATTTACTGGAAAAAATGAATGTTTATGAACTTCAAATCCAGTCTTACAATGCTCAAATTAGACTTGTAGAAGCACTAAATACAGGACTGGAAGTGCTGGAACTGTTAGGCATTTCTTTTCCTCAAAACCCCACCGCGCTAAATATTGTGGCGGGACTGGTACAGACAAAACTGAGCTTGGGATTGAAACGAATTGAGGATTTAGCTAACTTGCCAGAAATGACAGATCCCAATCAACAAGCAGCCATGCGGATTTTATCAGGGATTATCAGCACTGCTGTTCAGGGAAAACCCCGCCTGGTACCACTGCTGGCATTTAGGATGGTCAAGCTGTGCATTAAATATGGCAATTCGCCTTATGCAAGTATTGCCTACCTTTATTATGGCGTAGTTATGTGCCGGCTAGGGGACATTAGTTTGGCATACCAATGCGGTCAACTGGCCATTAGGATGTTAGACAAATCTCCATCCCGTTCAATGAAAAGTAGAGTTTATACACTCTTGGGTTGTTTTATTCTACACTGGAAAACCGAGCTTTACTCAGGATTAAGCGTTCTCAAGGAAGGTTTTCAAACTGGGATGGAAACTGGAGAATTGGAATATGCGAGTTATTGTATAGGTCAATATTGCTTCAAAAAAATGTCGATAGGAGAGCCTCTAGATTTGGTGGATCAGGAGACTGGTAAATATATGAAACTAATGCAGCAATCTCAACTAGAAATGGCTGTACAGTATCTAAGTATAGGCAGGCAGACAACCCTCAATTTGCTCGGTCAAGCTGTCGAACCCTGCCATTTAGTCGGTGATAAATTTAATGAAGTTAAAACGCTCCCCGTTTTAATAGAATCTAAAAACTTTTTTTTAGTGAGTTTGGTTTATCATGCCAAAACTCAGCTTAATTTTATCTTCAGAAACTACGCGGAATCCTTAGAAAATTCAAGGTTGTTTGAGAAATATGAAGAAGCTGTAGCCGGATTTTATGTAGTTTCCCTGAATAATTTTTACTCTTCTATAAGTCTTCTCGCTTTGTATCCCCAAGCAGAGAAAGGGGAGCAAAAGCAATATCTGAAAAAAGTGCTGCGAAACCAAAAGCAAATGAAAAAATGGGCAGTTGATGCTTCGATGAATTATCAACACAAATACGACTTGGTAGCAGCGGAAACAGCGCGAGTGTTGGGGAAAAATACCGAAGCAATGGGATTGTACGATCGCGCAATTGATGGAGCAGCCAAAAACGGTTACATTCAAGAGGAAGCATTAGCCTATGAATTAGCCGGAGAATTTTATCAAACTTTGGGTAAAGAGATAGTTTCTCAAGCATATCTGACTAAAGCCTATTATGGATATATCCATTGGGGAGCCATAGCTAAAGTTAAACATTTAGAATCAACACATCTTTTCTTAGCAGCACAGACGCGCACAATTCAAACCCCAACTTTCAATGTCACGCGCACTGCCACGGGAAATACTACCAGTAGTAGTTTAGGCGATTTATTAGACTTAGCTACTTTTATTAAGTCGGCGCAAGCCATTAACGGTGAAATTGTTCTCGAAAAATTGTTGACCAAATTAATCAAAATTATTTTAGAAAATGCGGCGGCTCAAAAAGTAGTGCTGCTGCTGCTGAAAAACGATATCCTCTGCATAGAAGCTACTGGCAATTTTGCGGAGGATCAAGTGACACTTTTACCGTCTATTCCCGTAGAAAATCGTCAAGATGTTCCCGTGTCTGTGATTAATTACGTACACCGCAGTCAAAAGCATCTGGTTTTAGACAATGCGACTGTCGCCGAACCTTTTAAGGTAGATACCTACATTCAGAAATATCAACCCAAATCAATTCTCTGTTTGCCGATTATTTATCAATCTCAGCGACGCGGCATTATTTATCTAGAAAATGCTTTGACGGTAGGAGCTTTTACAGCAGAGAGAGTAGAAGTATTCAAAGTGTTAATTTCTCAAGTTGCTATTGCCGTAGAAAATGCTGGTTTATATGCGCGGGAGCAAGAAAAATCTCAACAGTTAGAAAAATCTTTCCATGAATTGCAACAGGCGCAACTGCAACTGATTCAAAGCGAAAAAATGTCGGCTTTGGGTAACTTGATTGCAGGGGTGGCTCACGAAATTAACAATCCGCTGGGTTTTATTGCGGGGAATATTGAGGCTGCGGCTGAGGCTAGCTTAGATTTGATTGATTATTTGCATCTTTATCAAGAAAAGTTTCCTAATCCGGGTGATGAGTTGGAGGATAAAGCATCGGAGATTGATTTAGAATATTTGATGGAAGATTTGCCGAAAATGCTGTTGTCGATGAAGTCTGGGACTGAGCGTATTCGCAATATTAGCACGTCTCTCCGTACTTTTTCCCGTTCTGATACTGCGAATAAGGTGTCAGCAAATATTCATGAGGGTATCGACAGCACTTTGCTGATTTTGCAGTATCGCCTGAAGGCTAAGGATACTCGCCCCGCAATTAAAATTATCAAAGAATACGGAAATATCCCGCCTGTTAAGTGTTATTTTGGGCAACTGAATCAGGTGTTTATGAATTTGCTCAGCAATGCGATCGACTGTTTTGACGAATCCAATCAGGGCCGCACTTACGCTGAAATTCAAGCTTTACCGAATACGATCGCCATTATCACCCATGTCTCGCAGGATAACAACAGCGTGGTGATTACCATCAAAGATAACGGCCCAGGGATGTCGCCCCAGGTGCAGGCGAAAATATTTGACCATTTGTTTACGACGAAGGGAGTCGGAAAGGGTACGGGTTTGGGGCTTTCTATCAGTCGGCAAATTGTGGAGGAAACTCACGGCGGTAAGCTGAGTTGCGAGTCTGTGTTGGGTGCAGGTGCGGCATTTGCGATCGCACTTCCTTTGAATTAAGCAATCAAACACGGACTCGGCGGTTGAAACCGCGTCTACACGAACGAAGTCTGCCTCCGCAGACTAAGAGTGATTAACACATATTTTAAAATTTGTCAATGTCTAATTATCTCTTAAAAAGTCCGCTGTTCACAGTTTATATTCGGCAATATACAGTTACATTATTAGCTAAATGTAATAAATGTATTTGATAGGAGTATTTCGAGTGAACGCTGCCGAACAAGCCAGAAATATAGAAGTTGCTAGCAAAATTGCTGCGGTTGTTAATTTATTCAAATCCCAATTCCCGGATGCGAAAGTTGATTTGAAACCTTGGATGAATGATCAGGATACTAGGGAACTTGTTGATCCAGATTCGATCGACATTGGCTTCCATTTTCCCGGTAGAAGTCGCTTGTTACAAAGCCGCAGCATCTTGATCCAAATCCGATTTTACCAAGATCCGGTCGAAGGATCTCGGCGGGCGATCGGGGTTGAGGCCGCTGGTTACGATCATACTGGTCAGCAGTGGCGCTTTTCTACGGTGGAAAATTGGGGTTTTGTGGGTGAAACTGAGCCCGCTGCGGAGTCGGCAGAAAAGCTCAAACACTTTTGCCGCGAGATATTTGGTTTGTTTAATGGCTGATATTAATTACGGTGTCGGTAAATAAGTCGGCGGTTGAAACCGCCTCTACACAAACGATGTCCGCCTCCGCGGACGAAGAAATAAAGGGGATATTTAGGCCGGATTTGATTTTAGTCTTGATTGTCGCAATTGTCGATCGACCTACAGCCCACTGCATAAACCGATTGGTAAGTTGTCGATCGCTTACCAAACAAAGTATAGCGGTTGTCGCGGACTTGTTCGTACACGCGATCGCCCATCCACTTCATCCCCGGCATCGCGCGGTAAGCAGCCACAAACACCTCGCCAGCAGGCAATATCCGCCCGATTTCTTCGGCGGCATCGCTACCTTGCCAGCGTTTTTCTGGATTGTCCGCATCTATCAAAATTATCCCCATTTCGCAGTCGTCAGAAGTTATCCCAAAGCGCTTTAATTGCTCTAAATCTTGCATGGAAATATACTCAAAATTCTTGCCTTGGTCTAAGTTTTCTAGTAACTGCACCAAGGTGACGCAGAGATTGCAATTGCCGTCGTAAATTACGTTGTAATTCATGGTTGTGGGAAGAATGAATGGGGCATGGGGCATTGGGCATTGGGCATTGGGAATGGGGAATGGGTAATTGGTAGTAAATAACTACTGACTACTGACTACTAACTACTGACTACTAACTACTAACTACTAACTACTAACTACTGACTACTGACTACTGACTACTAACTACTGACTACAGGAATCTCGATCGCAAATTCCGTACCTTGACCCGGTGCGGAATTGCACTTCAGCCGCCCGCCGTGCTTTTCCACCACAATTTGATAGCTAATCGATAGCCCCAAACCAGTACCTTTCCCCGGTTCTTTCGTAGTAAAAAACGGATCGAATAGCCGTTGGTGAACATCTACAGGAATTCCAGGGCCGTTGTCAGCAATCCGAATCACAATATGAGAAGGACGGCGAATAGAATCATCAGAAACAGCAGAATCTGCCTGCATCAAAACATCCTGTTCATATTTTACCTCAGTACAAATCCGCAGCGTCGCCGAAGGACAAGAAGGAATAGGCGCCAGTTCCCCGTCGCCCCACTGTCCGGTTTCCATTGCCTCTTCCAAAGCATCAATTGCATTGCCAATAATATTCATAAATACCTGATTCAACTGTCCTGCATAACACTGTAGGCGCGGTAAATTGCCGAACTCTTTGAGCAGCGTAATTTTCGGATGTCCTGCCGTTTCTTTCAGCCTGTGCTGCAAAATCAACAAAGTGCTGTCAATCCCTTCGTGAATATCCACCTGTTTTTGTTCAGCTTCGTCCAAGCGCGAGAAATTCTTCAGCGACAGCACAATCTGGCGAATTCTTTCTGCTCCCATTTTCATCGATTTTAACAAGTTAGGCAAATCTTTGAGCATGAAATTTAAATCTATTTCATCTATTTCTTCTCGAATTGCCTGTGTTGGTTCTGGATATTCCTGCTGATAAAGTTGCAGCATTCTTAGCAAGTCTTGAAAGTAATCGTCCGCGTGCATGACGTTGCCGTAAATAAAGCTAACTGGGTTGTTTATTTCGTGAGCTACGCCAGCTACTAACTGCCCCAAACTTACCATTTTTTCATTTTGGACCATCATGCTTTGAGTTTTATGCACGTCCCGCAGGGCTTTCGCCAATTCTTGATTTTTAGTTCTCAATTGACTTTCGGAAAGCCGCACCGCTTCTTCTGCTTGTTTGCGATCGGTAATATCTTTGCGAATTGCTACATATTGATGGGGTTCTCCACTGCTATTTAAGAAAGGTACAATCGTAGTATCCAACCAGAATAATGTGCCGTCTTTAGCTTGATTTTTCATTTCTCCCCGCCAAACATTTCCCTGGCGGATGGTTGACCAAAGTTGCTTGAAAAAATTGGCTGGGTGATAGCCGGAATTGACAAGTTTGTGGGTTTTACCGATCAATTCCTCCCGCGAATATTTAAAGAGTTCAGAAAATTGGTCGTTGACATAGGTAATAACGCCGAATTCGTCGGTATTTGAGACAATTGCCGATTGATCTAAGGCAAATTTTTCAAATTCTAATTCTTGGAGGGTTTCGCGCAATTCTGCTTCGGCTTGTTTGCGATCGCTAATATCGGTAATCATCCGCAAAACCCCCGAAAATTCGCCCTCAGCGTCGAACATCGGTGTCGCTGAGACGATCGCCCACAAGTGAGAGCCATCAGAGCGAGTAAACTGAAAATCATGGCGTTCGCGGATGCCTTGTCGCCTGCGCTGCACATAGCTTTCAGCTATTTCCCTATCCTCGTCGCCGATAAACTCAAATAGCGATCGCCCCTGCATTTCCTCCACAGTATACCCCAGCATTTCGGCCATCCGAGAGTTAGCAAAAGTCGTGTTGCTGTCGGCGTCAAACATCCAAACGCCCTCCGAAGCAGTTTCGACAATGCAGCGGTAATAACTCTCGCTTTCCCTGACAGATTCAGTAGCTTGTTTGCGATCGGTAATATCAGTTTCTACCGCAATAAAACCTTCGAGTTCCCCAGTCTCTCGATAAATTGGGGCGATCGAAAGCGCCACCCAATAACCCTTTCCATCCTTCCTGTAATTGTAAATTTCCTGATTAAACGGCTCGCCGGCATCCAAAGCCGATCGCAATTGGGCAATAGTTAGCGGGTCTGTTTGAGGGCCTTGCAGCACATCACCCGGTTTTTTCCCCTGCATTTCGGCCAGCACGTAACCGCTAATTCGAGTAAATGCTTCATTCACCCATTCAATGCAGCCTTGAGCATCAGTAATAATCACACCATTTTGCGTTTTTTGAGCCACGATGGCTAGGCGCGACAATTCTGTTTCAGCTTTTTTGCTTTCGGTAATATCTTGAGCAATAGCCAGAATGTATTTAGGCGCGCCAGAAGCGTCAAACAAAGGAACTTTTTTAGTGTGCAAAATCCGCTTTCCCCGGTGCGGAAGTTCGATGATTTCTTCTGGCAAATCAACCTCTTTACCCGTGGTAAATACTTCTAAATCTTGTGCTTGCAAGTAATTCGCCTGATCTGCTTGCAACAAGTCAGCAGCATTATTTCCCAGCACTTCCTCGCTCGTATAGCCAAACAATTCTTCGCTAGCAGCATTCCAATAAATAAATCTTTGTTCCACGGCATCTTTAATAAAGACGCTAACCGGCAGATTTTGCAATACCGCATTCAGAAAATCTTGAGTGTTTCGCAGGTTTTCTTCAACTCGCTTCCGCTCAGTAATATCCAAAATTACTCCGTCGAGATAGACAATGGGAGACAGAGAATTTGCGATCGGCGAAATCGGCGAAACCACAGCAGACAATAATTCCTCAATTTCTCCTTGTCCCTCTTGTTTTCCTCTAGCCTCGTCTGTTTCGCAGCAGACAGCTTGGCCTTTTTCGTAAACCCAGCTAATTTTGCCGTCAGCCCTGACAATCCGGTATTCAAGGATGTACGGAGTTCTGGTTGTCACACTTGTTTGGACGGCATCATCCACATTTTTGCGGTCTTGAGGATGGATAATGCTGGCAAAAGAACGCACGCGATCGTTGATAAAATCCGAGGAGGGATAGCCAGATATTTCTTGAATAGCCTCGCTCAAAAACACCATAGTCCGCATCGATCCGGCGTCGCCCCTACAGTCGCAGGTACAGCGGTAGACAGCACCGGGAATATTAGCTACTAAATTTTTATATCGTTCTTCGCTGCTTAACAAAGATGAGCTGTCTTCGTTAGGGCGATCGCCGTTTTTAAATTTTTTTGAAGAATTAGAGGAAATTTGCATGATTTTGTCACTTGTGAGTGCAGGGGCAAGTGTTGGAGTAGATGACCGTATAAAAATTGAATTTAATTTGCGTAATTATTCGTTATCAACTAATATAGTACAAAATTACTTCTGCGAACATTCATAAAATTTTATTGTGGCTAATAAGCAGAGCTAATCAAGGATATTATGTAGAAGCCAGAAGGCAGTTCGGCAACGGATTTTATAACGGATTTTATAACGGATGCAAACGGATGGATGTTCAGGAAAGATTTTTGCGATTATCCCCATCTCCCCATCTCCCCATCTCCCCATCTCCCCATCTCCCTGTCTCCCCATTTCTCACTCTCGCACTCTCGCACTCTCCCACTCTCGTTACAATAAGATAAGTTGCCTGGCTATCGATCGCCCTCAAACAAAACACCATGACTCAACAACAACCCCGGATTTGCATTCTCGGCGGAGGCTTCGGCGGACTCCACACAGCCCTGCGCTTGAGTCAGTTACCCTTCTCCAAAACCGAAAAACCTGAAATTGTCCTAGTTGACCGTCGCGATCGCTTCCTGTTCGTTCCCCTGCTGTACGAGCTCCTGACTGGCGAGCTCCAAACCTGGGAAATCGCCCCGCCCTTTGCCGAACTTTTGCAAAACACAGGTGTGCGCTTTTGTCAAGGTACTGTTTCCGGCATCGACTTGGAGTCCAAGCGAGTGCAGCTACACGACGGGCCAGAAATTCCGTGCGATCGCCTCGTTTTAGCTTTAGGCGGCGAAACTCCCCTAGATATGGTCAAAGGAGCCGTTGAATACGCTTATTCCTTCCGCAGCCTCGATGACGCCTACCGCTTGGAAGAAAGACTGCGATTTTTAGAAGCTAGTGACACCGATAAAATTCGGGTGGCGATCGTCGGTGCAGGTTATTCGGGAGTAGAATTAGCTTGTAAATTAGCCGATCGACTCGGAGACAAAGGTCGCGTGCGGTTAGTAGAGCAAGGCGACACGATTTTGCGGACATCGCCGGAGTTTAACCGCGAAGCCGCCAACAAAGCATTAGAAAAACGCAAAGTCTGGATCGACTTAGAAACCACAGTAGAGGCGATCGAATCCGACACCATATCCCTACTCTACAAAGGACAACTAGATGTTCTCCCCGTAGACATAGTATTGTGGACAGTAGGAACCCAAGTTAGTCAACCAGTGCGATCGCTCCCCCTCAAACAAAACCACCGCGGTCAACTAATAGTTAACTCCCAGATGCAAATTATCGACCATCCAGACATATTTGCCTTGGGAGACTTAGCCGAATGTCACGACGCAACAGGTCAACAAGTCCCCGGAACAGCGCAAACAGCCATCCAGCAAGCCGACTACACCGCCTGGAACATTTGGGCATCACTCACAGGCCGCCCATTACTACCTTTCCGGTACCAGTCGCTAGGAGAAATGATCACATTAGGAATAGACGAAGCCACCCTCACAGGTTTAGGAATTCAACTCGATGGACAACTAGGACACATTGCTCGCCGCCTAGCCTATCTCTATCGGATGCCAACATTTGATCATCAATTAAAAGTTGGTTTCAACTGGATTAGCAAACCAATTCAGGAGTTGCTTAAAAAGTAATCAATGCTTCTTTAAATAGATCGGTAACAGGCAAGATGCCTGTTCCACAAAGATTTAGTTTTCTTGTGGGATGGGTAACAACAGGCAAGATGCCTGTTCCACAAAGATTTAGTTTTCTTGTGGGATGGGTGACAACAGGCAAGATGCCTGTTCCACAAAGATTTAGTTTTCTTGTGGAATGGGCAAGATGCCCATTCCAATAGAGAATCTTAATCACAATAAAAAATGCAAAATATAACAGTTCAAGATCCAAAAACCGAACTTCCAGTCCTAATCGAGCGGGAAATTCTTTTCGGCAACCCCGAAAAAACTCGCCCCAGCCTTTCACCAGATGGCAAGTATCTCGCCTACATTGCACCCGACGAAAACAACGTCTTGCAAGTGCGACTCCGTACCGTAGGTCAAGTAGATGACCGCCAACTAACAGCCGAGAAAAAACGCGGCATCCGCATCTTTTTCTGGACTTACAGCGGCGAAGATCTCATTTATCAGCAAGATATTGATGGTGATGAAAGCTGGCATTTCTTCTCAGTCAATATCCAGTCAAATCTCGTTCGCGACTTGACACCATTTCAAGGCATTCAAGCTCAGCCGATCGCCCTTGACCGCAACTTCCCCAATGAAATCTTAGTGGGAATGAACATCCGCGATCGGCGCAAACACGATGTTTACCGCATCAACCTGAAAAATGGCGCCGTTGAACTCGACACCAAAAACCCAGGTAACATCCTCAGTCGGACTTGGACTGCTGACGCCCAATTTCAAGTGCGGGCGGCCACAGCTACAACTCCCGATGGCGGCTCAGAATTGTTATGGAGGGAAACTGCGGACAAGTCTTGGGAAAGCCTGCGAAGCTGGGGCGCCGACGACGAAGGCGGTGCCTTCATGTTCTCCGAAAACGGCAAAATTCTTTACATCATTGGCAATCACGATGCTAACGCCGAACGTTTGATCGCATTCGACTTGGAAACCAAACAAGAAACGGAGATTATCTCTGACCCAGAATACGATCTTGGCGGTATTGTCGTACACCCCACCAAGCGAGAGATTCAGGCGGTTTCCTTCTACAAGGACAAGCAAGAGTGGCAGATTTTAGACCAAAGTATAGCAGAGGATTTTGAGGCGATCGGCAAATTCCGTCCCGGCGAATTCGACCTCACCAGCCGCAACCTCGCCGACACTACTTGGCTAGTCGCTTACATCACAGACGACGGCCCATATTACTACTATGTGTTCGATCGCACTTCCAAAACTTTCACCTTCTTGTTCAGCAACCAACCAAAACTCGAAAACCTGCCGCTGTCGTCAATGGAACCGATAGCTTACACAGCAAGAGATGGTTTAACCATTCACGGCTACCTGACAAAACCTGTCGGCGTCTCAACACCCGTACCAACAGTTTTGCTAGTACATGGCGGCCCCTGGGGACGCGATACCTGGGGTTACGATCGAGAAGCCCAATGGCTGGCAAACAGAGGTTACGCCGTCCTGCAAATCAATTTTCGCGGTTCCGCCGGCTACGGCAAAGCCTTTCTCAATGCCGGCAATCGCGAATGGGCAGCTAAAATGCACGACGACTTGCTAGATGGCGTAAATTGGCTGGTAGAAACAGGAATTGCCCAACAGGATAAAATTGCGATTATGGGCGGTTCATACGGCGGTTATGCTGCCTTAGTGGGATTGACTTTTAGTCCCGATGTTTTTGCTTGCGCCGTCGATATTGTCGGGCCAAGCAATTTGATTACGCTGCTGCAAACTATTCCCCCTTACTGGGAACCGAGAAAAGCAAGTCTGTATCACCGCGTCGGCAATTTGGAAATAGAACCAGAGTTTTTGAAATTGCGATCGCCTTTATTTTTTGTCGATCGCATCCAGAAACCTTTACTAATCGGCCAAGGCGCTAACGACCCGCGAGTGAAAGTAGCAGAAAGTGAGCAAATTGTCAATGCCATGAAGCAAGCCGGCAAACCTGTAGAATACGTGCTTTATACAGACGAAGGACACGGATTTGCGCGCCCAGAAAATCGCCTGCACTTTTATGCGATCGCCGAAGAATTCCTCGCCAAATATTTAGGCGGTCGATTTGAACCAGCCGATAATATTGCCAATCATTCCGGTGTGTTAAATCCCCCAACCACTAACAACTGACAACCAACTAACTAATGACTAATGACTAATGCCAACTGCCAACTGCCAACTGCCAACTCCCAACTGACTAATGACAAAACTTATCTTTTTAGATGCCGCCGGCACCTTATTTGACGTTCGCGGCAGCGTCGGCGAAGTCTACGCACAACTAGCCAAAAAAATCGGAGTAACAGTTAAAAGCGAAGACTTAAATGCAGCATTTTACCAAAGCTTCGTCTCAGCAAGTCCGATGACATTTCCAGGAATAGAAGCAGCAAAAATTCCCCAACTAGAATTTGATTGGTGGCTAGCAGTTTCCGCTAAAGCATTCCAAATAGCAGGCGTTTTCCACCAATTTTCAGACTATCCAAAATTCTTTGCCGAACTCTACGCTCATTTTGCCACCGCCGAACCTTGGTTCGTCTATCCAGACGTATTACCAGCATTAGATAAATGGCAACAACAGGGAATCGAATTAGCAGTAGTCTCGAATTTCGATTCGCGACTCTATCCAGTATTGAAAGCCCTCGACTTAGCCAAATATTTCACATCAGTCACAATTTCCACCGAAGTTGGCGCAGCAAAACCCCAGCCGGAAATTTTTACAGCAGCGTTGCAAAAGCACAACTGCACAGCCGAAAATGTCTGGCATATCGGCGACAGTTTCAAAGCAGATTATTGCGGTGCAAAAGCCGCAGGCTTACAAGCAATTTGGTTGAACCGACAACAGGAAAAAGTTGCAGAAAGCAAATTGCCTTTAACTGAAACCAAATTAGAACAGTGCAGCAGTCTTGATTATTTGGCAATTTAACTTGATAATTATCTAGATATAATATTTAGTCCCGTTAATTAACAGGACTTGATATCAATTATGTAAATCACCTCGCCCAACCATGAAAAAAAACTCAATCCAAACTATACTAACAGACACAATGACCGTGTTTTGGGGAGAATGGCTAGATTTGCGAGTCCGAATCCTGCCAATTGCCGCCGCTGGTTTAACCTCTCCATTAATTTACATTCTAGCTTTTGGTTTCGGCTTGGGTAGTTCCATGCCTAAACCTGCAATTGGTGGCAATTATCTAGAATTCATGCTGCCGGGAATGGTGGCACTTTCATCGATGACAGTAAGTTTTACAGGCGCAGTATTTTCTATTTGTGGTGAACGCCTTTTTAGTAAAACATTTGAGGAATTGCTATTGCTGCCGGTACACCCTTTAGCTTTGCACGCAGGCAAAATGCTAGCCGGAATACTGCGGGGACTGCTAACCTCGGTTTCGGTGATTTTAGTAGCAGTTTTGTTTACTCAAAAGCTGGTATTTCTGCATCCGCTATTTTTGTTAGTGATTATTCTAAATTCCGCTGTGTTTGCGGGCATGGGAGTGATAGTGGGTTTAAACGTAAAATCTCTCGAATCTGTCGGATTGTACAACAATTTTCTGATAACTCCGATGTCATTTTTGGGAGCGACTTTTTTTGACCCCGCATCTCTACCTGTAGCCATGAAAGGCATAGTTTATCTGTTACCACTGACTTATGCCAGTATTGGATTGAGAGCGGCTGCTTATGATATGGCAAAGTTTCCTTGGTATAGCATACCTGTTTTGTTGGCGGCTGCGATCGCCTTTTCTGCGATCGGTGCCCGCCAGTTTTCTACTCAGCAAGACTGAATAAAGAAGTCATTAGTCATTTGTCATCAGTCATTTGTCATTAACTCTCGTTCCCAGGCTGAGCCTGGGAATAAATACCCAGAAGCTCGGCCTCTAGAAACTCAGAAATGGCTTAAAAAATATTAGAAAGTAACTTATAAATCAAGCGAAAAATAGCTGTTGCTGCGATCGCCCCCAACGCCGCCAACCATCCCACAAACAACACGCTAGTTATAGGAGAACCCGGATAAAGTGGAAGTGCCTTCGCGCACAAAGCTGGGAAAAACCACAGCACAGCCAGAGTACCTGCGCTAATAATCAGCATCTCAGTTTGCTCGATCGCCCTGCGGTACTGGCCAAAAATCAGACCCCCCACAATCATCCCCAACAATCCGATGCTCACGCCTGGATTCGGCAGCAAACTCGTCAGGGCGATCGCCAGCAACCCCCCCTCAAAACCCGTAAACGCAGCCCCTCCCAAAACATCCCAAATCGAAAAAGCCCCTCTCGGCGGAGGTTGCAGATTTCCCGGAGGAGTCACAGGAACAGGCACGGGAGGCGGCAGAGGAGGTGGTAGCTGCACAGGAGGTAGGGGAGGCGGAGTCGCTACTACAGGCGGCTGTACGACCATCGTAGGCTGTTGAGAATTGTATTTCAGAGCCGCTTCCACCTCCGCAGCCGATTGATAGCGCTGGCTGGGAGCCGGCAATAACATTCGATCGAGAACTTCAGCCAAACGCGAACTTACCTGCACGCGAGAATGCCAATTCCACTCATTTTGATAACTATCAAACAACTCCGTCGGCTGCAAACCACTCAGCAAACTAATGCAAGTCACAGCCAAAGCATAAAAATCCGTTGCTGGATAAACTTCTTGTCCGCTCATCTGTTCTGGCGGAGCATAACCCAAAGAATAAATACCAGTCGAAGCCTTAGAAGTGCCCGCAGTTTGCGTCACCTGTTTGACAGCCCCAAAATCTAATAAATAAAGCCGACCATTTTTAGCCCGCATAATATTAGCAGGTTTAATATCCCGGTGAATCGAACCGCGAGAGTGCACAAAATCAAGAACCTTCAAAATTTCCCGCAGCACCTCCATCGTTTCATCCTCCGAAAACTTACCTTTAACAGCAAGTTCTTCCTCCAAATTTTCACCATCAATAAATTCTTGAACCAGATAGAAAAACTGATCGTTTTTCCCCCCTTGCAAACTCGTAACAGTCAGCTCAAAAAACGCCAGCAAACCCGGAATTTGCGAATGTTCATTTCCCAGTTCTTCTAGCACGGCCGCTTCCCGTTCAAACAAAGTTTGAGCAATTTTTAGCTGTGCCGGAGTCAGACTTATCGACGGCTGCAAAAGTTTAGCAACGCACTGCCGCATCCCCGGAGTATAGCGGTCTCTGGCCAAAAACGCCGCTCCAAAACCGCCTTGACCTAACAACCTCACGGGCAAATAGCGGCCGCTCAAAATCATGGGCATCCCGCAAGTCGTGCAAAACTTTTGCTGCACCGTTTTCAGCATCGAACTGTCATCGAGATCGGAAAAATAGTTTTGAGGGCGCGGGCAGCCCGGACGGGTGCAGTAAACTTCCATTTTGGTTTGCTAATTGGTAATTGGGAATTGGTAATTGTAATTGGGAAAAAAGCCAATTTTATCAGGGGTTGTCCAACCAGATTTTGATCTCTCAACTAACCGCTAACTCCTAACTGCCGGCGACTTAACAAATTAACTTCCCCCTGAGTTGGGAGTTGCTATTTCTATGAGACCCAAATCGATCGCCTGGGCTTCTTTCTTCTCCTGGGTAGTCGAATAAGTAGCAAACTGGGGCAGAATTTCATTGCTGAAAGCCTCAGCAGCTTTAGAACGGTAACGGTTGGGGTTGTAAATCAGCGACAAAATCCGAGTTACCAAAACTTCATCCATTTTAGATTTGTGTAAAACGCCCATCATCAACTCTTTTTCGATCGCCGAAACCGACACAAAAGCAGCACCCAGCCCCGACTGAACAGCATTTTTAATTGCTTCGATCGAATTTAGTTCCATCTCAATTTTCAGGCGGCGCGTGTCAATGCCACAGCGAGTCAACACCTGATCGATGACTTTGCGGATAGTAGACTGCGAATCCAGGCAAATAAACTGCAATTTATAAAGGTCTTCTTTTTGGATACTTTCTTGTTGTACCATCGGGTGAGATGGCGGGAGAATCAGAGCCAATTCGTCCTCAGCATAAGGAACAATTTCTAAAGCTTCTACAAGTTCGGTAGGGATTTCTCCGCCAACAATTGCCAAATCGATTTGCCCATTGGCCACACTCCACGCCGTGCGGCGGGTCGAGTGTACGTGAAGTTGTACCGCTACATCCGGGTACTTTTGCCGAAACATCCCAATCATCCGGGGTAGCAAATACGTCCCCGTTGTTTGAGATGCGCCGACAATCAAAGTACCGCCTTGGAGATTTTGCAAGTCTTCCAGAGCTCGACAAGTTTCTTGACAAAGCGATAAAATTTTCTCGCCGTAACTCAGCAGCAGGTGTCCAGCTTCGGTCAGTTGCGCCCTGCGCCCCCCCCGGTCAAACAGCGGTACGTTCAATTGTCTCTCTAAGTTTTGTACCTGCAAGCTAACTGCTGGTTGGGATACGTAGAGGCTGTCGGCGGCGCGTTTGAAGCTTCCTTCAGAGGCGATCGCCTTGAGAATGCGTAACTGGTCTAAAGTGAAAGGAAGGTCAGACATATATCTAAATTGTCAGTTGTCAGTTGTCAGTTGTCAGTTGACGGTTGACGGTTGACTGTAGGCAGCGAACAGCAAACAGCGAACAGTCAACAGCGAACAGTCAACAGCGAACAGCGAACAGCGAACAGTCAACAGTCAACAGCGAACAGTGAACAGTTAACTGACTGATAACCGCTGAATGCTCCCATAGATACTTTGTGACACAAATTGGCAGAGAATCAATAACTTTTCTTAATATTTGCAATGACGATCGACTGGCCACTCGACTCCCACTTAGTTATTCTTGGACTTTTACTGATGTTTGCGATCGCCCACAGCGGTTTAGCAGCCCTCCGCCCGAAAGGTGAAAAGCTAATCGGGCCGAGACTTTACCGCGTTTTGTTTGCCCTTGTCAGTTTGCCGCTGGCGGTGATTTTGGTTGTCTACTTTTTCAACCACCGCTACGACGGCGTGCAGCTTTGGCAAGTACAGGGCGTGCCGGCAGTTAAACCCATAGTTTGGATACTTTCGGCAATTTCCTTTCTGTTTCTGTACCCAGCAACTTTCAACCTTCTAGAAATTGCCGCCATCCAAAAGCCGGAAGTTCACCTCTACGAAGCCGGCATCATTCGCATCACCCGTCACCCGCAAATGGTGGGACAGGTGATTTGGTGTGTGGCCCACACCCTGTGGATTGGCACTAGCTTTACCCTCGTCACTTCCATCGGTTTGATACTTCACCACCTGTTCGGAGTGTGGCACGGCGACAGTCGGCTGCGAGCTCGTTTTGGCGAATCCTTTGAAACCATCAAATCTCGCACCTCAATTATTCCATTTTTGGCAATCCTGCAAAAGCGTCAAACCCTTGATTTGCTTGAGTTTATGCGTCCTTCATACGTAGGTGTAGTTATTTTTACGGGCCTGTTGTGGAAAATTCATCCTTTTTTGATGCGTGTCACGGGGAACATATACTGGTAGCATGATCCCTAGGATAGAAAAAAATTATTAAATTTTGAGGGATCATGGTGTTGTCGGTTAGCGAACGCACTTTTGCACAAGAGGTATTTCAAGCCTCTACCCCCGTTTTAGTTCACTTTTGGGCACCTTGGTGCGGTTTGTGCCGCGCGATCGACCCTACGGTTACGACATTTGAGGCAGATTGGGCAGGAAAAGTTAAGATCCTAGGGGTGAATGCCGATCAATCTTTCAAGTTGGCCAACACTTACCGGCTGACAAGTCTGCCGACACTGATTTTGTTTGAGGGCGATCGAGCTCGATTTAGATTTGAACATTATCAAGGACGCGAGGAACTGCGGCGCACTCTGGATTCCTGGATGCTGGCCACTCAAAGCTCTTCCCCATCTCAACGAATGCAACCGCAGGAAGCATTTAACAGATAACGTTTCCAAAGCATTGGGCTCTTGCGTAGAAAGCATTGGGCTCTTGCGTAGAAAGCATTAGAAATTCCCCATTTGTCGATCGACCATCCGATCCAAAATAAATATCGTAGTCTTGTATACACAGGACTGCGATATTTTTCTATCTATCTTTTGACGTAGATTTAAAGAAGACTGAGCGGTTGAAACCGCGTCTATACAAACAAAACCCGAGCTCAGAGGGGTTGAAGAATTGACGGTGAAAATTACGTAAAACGTAATTTTATTCAGTCCGCGGAGGCGGACTTGGTTTTTGTAGACGCCGTTTCAACCGCCGTCTTATCTTAAGAATTGCAGCGAGTATTTTTGCCCAGTCGCGCAGGCGTGTGTCACAATTGTTTACAGTTTTGGCAATATCTAGTAGAAACTTTAAACTACCTATCAGTCATGGAACTGCTTTATCAATACGCTTGGCTGATTCCAGTCCTGCCGCTGGCAGGCGCAATGCTAGTAGGTCTAGGCTTAATCACCTTTAACCAGGCCACCAACAAACTCCGACAAGCGAATGCGATCTTCATCGTCTCCACGCTCGGAGGGTCAATGGTACTATCTTTCGCACTGCTGTGGAGTCAAATACAGGGCCACGAACCCTACACCCGCACTATTGAGTGGGCTTCTGCTGGCGACTTCTCGCTGAACATGGGCTATATCATCGACCCCCTCACGTCGGTAATGCTGGCGATCGTCACCACGGTCGCCTTTTTGGTGATGATTTACACCGACGGGTACATGGCACACGATGACGGGTACGTGCGCTTTTACGCCTACCTGAGCATCTTCAGCGCCTCAATGTTAGGTCTAGTCCTCAGCCCGAACATCATTCAGATTTATATTTTCTGGGAATTGGTAGGTATGTGTTCGTACCTGCTAGTTGGATTTTGGTACGATCGCAAACCCGCAGCAGACGCCTGCCAAAAAGCCTTCGTCACCAACCGCGTCGGCGACTTCGGCCTGCTGTTGGGCATTCTCGGCATTTACTGGGCAACCGGTAGCTTTGAATTTGACGTAATGGGCGATCGCCTGCACTCCCTAGTCGAATCCGGCGCCCTTTCGGCGACTCTAGCGACAATCTTCGGCGTTTTGATCTTTTTGGGCCCAGTCGCCAAATCAGCTCAATTCCCCCTCCACGTCTGGCTCCCAGACGCAATGGAAGGCCCTACACCGATTTCAGCCTTGATTCACGCGGCCACGATGGTAGCCGCCGGAGTCTTCCTGATTGCTCGGATGTATCCAGTATTGGAAGGCCTGCCGGAAGTCATGAATTTGATCGCCTGCACCGGCTGTTTTACAGCATTCATGGGTGCTTCGATCGCAATTACGCAAAATGACATCAAAAAAGGCTTAGCCTACTCCACCATCTCCCAATTGGGCTACATGGTAATGGCAATGGGAGTCGGCGCATACAGTGCCGGACTCTTCCACTTAATGACCCACGCTTACTTCAAAGCAATGCTGTTCCTGTGTTCAGGTTCAGTCATTCACGGCATGGAAGATGTCGTCGGCCACAACCCCGCTCTCGCTCAAGACATGAGAGTCATGGGCGGCTTGCGGAAATATATGCCGATTACCGCTACTTGCTTTTTAATCGGCAATTTAGCAATCTGCGGCATTCCGCCGTTTGCTGGTTTCTGGTCAAAAGACGAAATCCTCGCCCAAGCTTTTCACGCTAATCCCGCTCTCTGGGCGGTGAGTTGGCTGACTGCCGGCATGACCGCGTTTTATATGTTTCGGATGTATTTCAGCACCTTTGAGGGCGAATTCCGAGGCAATGACAACGCGATCAAACAGCAACTTCTGCAACCAGGTTTGGTCTTCGGCCCTGGAGCAATGAATGTTAAGGAATTGGCATCCACTGGCGAAAGTCACGACGAACACGACCATTTTCCTCACGAATCTCCTCTGACAATGGCTCTGCCGTTAGTGTTGTTGGCAGTACCTTCTGTGTTTATCGGTTTTCTCGGTACGCCGTTTGCCAATTATTTCGAGCAGTTTGTGCGCGCACCAGGGGAATCTCTGGAAGAAGTTTTGGCACACGCTGCGGAGTTCGATTTGACGGAATTTTTAATCATGGGCGGGAGCTCTGTAGGTATTGCTTTGCTTGGCATTACTTTGGCTTCGCTGATGTATTTGAGCCGTAAAATTGATGCTGGCGCGATCGCCCAAAAAATCAAACCGCTTTACGAGTTCTCCCTCAACAAGTGGTATCTCGACGATATCAACGAAGTTCTCTTCGTCAAAGGCAGCCGTCGTTTAGCGCGGCAAGTCATGGAAGTGGATTTGCGAGTTGTCGATGGTATCGTCAACTTGACAGGGTTTCTGACTCTGGTTACGGGCGAAGGTTTGAAATACTTTGAAAGCGGCCGTGCTCAATTTTATGCCCTGATTGTGTTTGTCGCAGTTCTGGGTTTTGCGATCGTTTCTGGAGTCAGTTAAATCTGTAGGGAAATGCCAATGCCTATTGGTCTCAACAATCGCCTGAAACCTTTTGTCTTTCTCCTTTACTGCCGAGGTCTGATCCCCCTAAATCCCCCTTAAGAAGGGGGACTTTGAGCAGATTCTTGTCCCCCCCTTTTTAAGGGGGGCTAGGGGGGATCTGGCCTCGGAGATCGACGAGAGATACAAAGGTTTTCAGGCGATTGTTGAGACGCCTTGGGCGAAGCGAAGCGGAGGGATTGCCGTATCCCCACCAAGAGATATTTTAAGAAATGCTATTAGCTCAATAACTCACAATTGACAATTAGCCAATAGATGTACATCTTTGATTAAACTCAATTTGTGCGATCGTACAAATTGTCACAAATATAGCAAAAACAAAGGTTTCGTATAAAGAAAGTATAAAATTTACACCAAAACTGTCAAAATGTGTTTAAACCTAATAACTGACGGCTTATTTTAAAACGCAATGGATACAGCAAATTTTCCCTGGCTAACAACAGCAATTCTGTTTCCCGTTGCTGCGTCCTTGCTGATTCCTTTGATTCCCGACAAGGATGGCAAGACGGTGCGCTGGTATGCACTAATTGTAGGTTTGATCGATTTTGCTCTGCTTGTTTACGCTTTTTGCACTCATTACGACTTCAGCAATCCAGATTTGCAACTGGTAGAAAGCTATACTTGGGTACAGCAACTCGATTTAAATTGGTCGGTGGGTGCTGACGGTTTGTCGATGCCGCTGATTTTGCTGACTGGTTTTATTACTACGCTGGCTACTTTAGCAGCTTGGCCTGTCACATTTAAACCGAAGCTTTTTTACTTTTTGATGCTGATCATGTACGGCGGACAAATCGCAGTTTTTGCCGTACAGGATATGTTGCTGTTTTTCCTAGTTTGGGAACTGGAATTAGTCCCGATTTACCTAATTTTGTCCATCTGGGGCGGCAAGAAGCGCCTCTATGCAGCCACCAAGTTTATCCTGTACACCGCAGGCGGTTCGCTGTTTATTTTGCTGGGCGCGCTGACGATGGCGTTTTATGGCGATACGGTGACTTTCGATATGCGGGCGATCGCGCTTAAAGACTTCGCCCCCAATATAGAATTGCTCTTGTACGCAGGTTTCTTAATAGCCTACGGCGTCAAACTGCCAATTTTTCCCCTCCACACTTGGCTCCCTGACGCTCACGGCGAAGCCACCGCACCAGCCCATATGTTGCTAGCAGGAATTCTGCTAAAAATGGGCGGCTACGCCTTGCTGCGGATGAATGCGGGAATGCTCCCCGATGCTCACGCTACTTTCGCACCGCTGTTAGTAATTTTGGGTGTGGTGAACATTGTTTACGCCGCGTTGACTTCTTTTGCTCAGCGCAACTTGAAGCGGAAAATTGCCTATTCTTCGATTTCCCACATGGGATTTGTGCTGATTGGGATAGCTTCGTTTACCGATTTGGGAACTAGCGGCGCAATGCTGCAAATGATTTCCCACGGTTTAATCGGGGCGAGTTTGTTCTTCATGGTAGGATGCACTTACGATCGCACTCACACCCTCATGCTCGACGAAATGGGCGGTGTCGGCAAGAAAATGCGTAAAGTTTTTGCCATGTGGACTGCTTGCTCGATGGCTTCTTTGGCTTTGCCGGGAATGAGCGGTTTTGTAGCAGAATTAATGATATTTGTGGGCTTTGCAACCAGCGATGCTTACAATCCGGTGTTTAAGGTTTGTGTAATATTTCTGGCGGCTGTCGGCGTAATTTTGACTCCGATTTACCTGCTGTCAATGCTGCGGGAAATCTTCTACGGCCCAGAAAATAAGGAATTGGTGGAACATGAAGAGTTGGTGGATGCGGAACCGCGAGAAGTGTTTATTATTGCGGCTCTGTTAGTGCCGATTATTGGCATTGGCTTGTATCCGAAGATGCTGACTCAGGTTTACGATGCGACTACTTCACAGTTGACTGCAAGATTGCGGGCTTCTGTACCGTCTCTGGTGGCAAAAGCTGCTGATAAAACAGTGGCTCTGCGCGCTCCGGCGATCGCACCGAGTAAGTTGTAACTTGCACTGGATTTAGGAAGAAAACCCCCAAACCATTTTAAAGATAGGGTTTGGGGGTTTTCTATTTTTATGGATAGACAAATCAGGGAAACTTTGGCTCTCAAGGAATCTGGAGTTGGGTTTGAGAAATAAAATGGGCATGCGGTAAATGAGGGCGATCGGAGTGTTAGACCGCAACTGCGATATAATTAATAGTTAGGTGTCTTTAATCTCCGGTTGAAGCAGTTCTTGAAGGAGATCTGTTAGTAGCTGTCTCCTCAGAGGTATTTTGCACCTACAGCCACAACCATTAGTCAAGCTTTCTTCGCTTTAGTAAGCTTATTTTAATAATGTTTAGCCTTTATTCAAAATGACTGAAAAAACTTTCAATCTATTTATTTTTGTGGGAAATGATATTATCCACGAATTAGGTGTAGTTGTTCATGAGCAGGAGGGTACAGATCAAGAAAAACTTGCTTTTCTCAAAAGCCAAGTTGTTGCTGACTTCAAGAAAGCAATACGAATTTTAATTCCTAATAGATACTTGATTGAAAATGAGGTTACTGGTGAAAGAATTAATGCTCTAAAGTACGAGAAGTTTAGAGTTTTAATGCAAATGAATTTGTACATGCAGGTTTTTGAGGAAATTTTTCAGTCATTTAATGCATCTGCAACTCCTCTTTTTTGCATGACTCCAGTTGTTGAAGGTGAATTAAGAGTTGATGCGGAACAAGAAATGATAATTCCCAATGAGCATGAGACAGAAGAAGTAAAGTCAATAGAGTTTTGGTTTTCAGACTATCTAACTCATTACATGACTGAGGAAGGTTTTGATTTGTCTCGATTAGTAAACGATGACTATCTCTTAGCCATAAAACTTCTCTATAATAACGGACATTACGTTTCAGCCTTAAAGTTACTAATGTCTTTTATTGATACTATAGCTTTTCTTGAATTCGATGATACTCAGAGAAACTTCCAAAAGTGGCTTGATCAATATGTCGATTTAAGTAATCTACAGATAGTATCTGATGAGCTTTGGGAAATGCGTAATTCTCTTCTTCATATGACAAATGTTGATTCGAGAAAAGTGAGAAAAGGTGATGTGCAGCGGTTGATGTTTTACGTAGGCACTTTAACCAAAGGATTACCTGACAAAACTGATGAAGCTAATTATTTCGAGTTGATGGGGCTAATTAGAGCCGTTGCTTATGGTGTTGATAGGTGGGCTAACTCTTATAATGTCGATCGGACTAAGTTTCAGATTTTTGTAGATAGATATGATCGTATAATTTCTGATTCCAGATATCAAACTGTTAAAGTAGAGTGATTTTCTCAATAATCTTTGTTATGGTCAGCAGTCAGCCACCTCACAATCCCGTTGCACGCCGACCGTATCAAGATGGTTGGTGTAGTCCGAAAGGTTACTAGCGGCGGGTGAACGGGGTCGTTAAGATGAAGATAAGACTCGTGAGAGCGTTGCGAAAGAAGCGATGATTGCCGCAGATGTTGTCGCTGAAGTTGTTACGCCCCGCGCCATAAGACGTGCGAGGAGATCGACAGTCCTTTGGGTGGAGGATAACCCTTATAACAATAGCTATGAACGTCAAGCACTTGAAGCGCTAGGAGTTAGTTTTGTGTTGGCAAAATCGACAGATGAGGGGCTAAATAAAATTTCTCAACAACGTTTCGATGCAATTATTTCCGACATGGGGCGACCACCTGATTCCCGCGCAGGCTATACGCTCCTCGATAAGCTGCGCTCTAGTGGGGATCAAACTCCATTTATCATTTATGCTGGTTCAAGAGATCCAGAACACGTTGCGGAGTCACGCCGTCACGGTGCTATTGGATGTACTAATAATCCAAACGAGTTGTTTGAAATGGTATTGTCTGCGTTAGATCGCGTCGCATAATAACCAAGTGTACACCGACCGCTGAGAGCTTATTTATTGAGTGTACTGAGAACAACTTAATTGATATTATTCCTTTATCATATTCATATCGATTGGTAAAATTAAAGGGAATACTAACCAAACTGCAACTCATGCTAAAAACTATCGAATGAGCTTTATACTGAGGCATTTTTATGTTGAAAGTGACAGTTGACGAAATTCAGCGCGATCCTTCAAAGTATCTACGTCAAGTGGAGGCTGGTGCAATTTTTGTTATCCTGCAAGCAGATAAGCCGATCGCCGAACTAAGACCTATTTCTAGTAGCAAGCAATTACGACCATTCGGTTTGTGTGCAGGCGAGTTTACCGTTCCAGATGATTTCGACGCTCCTTTGCCGGAAGATATCCTCAGTGCATTTGAAGGTAAATGAAGATTATGCTAGATACGCACATCTTTTTATGGTTCATCAGTGGTGACGCCCAGTTATCAACAGATGTTCGAGATTGCAATTCGCGATCCAGATAATGAGGTCTATTTGAGTGCAGTTTCAGTCTGGGAAGCAATTGTCAAGTACCAGTTGGGTAAGTTACCTCTGCCGGAGCATCCCGAAACATATTTACCCAAACAGCGCGATCTTCATCAAATTGTCAGTCTTTCTCTTGATGAAAGTAGCGTAGCTCAACTGGCTAAACTGCCACCATTACATCGCGATCCATTTGACAGAATGCTGATCTGTCAACCTTTAGAGAATGGTCTGACTATTGCGACAGTAGATGGGGCAATTCGTGCCTACTCGGTCAGCGTTATGTAGCAGTTTACGGTTATTTGTCGTCGCACAACTTCATGGCGCCATTCGCGATCGCAATACCGAATACTTCAAAATTACCATTTAGTCGATCGCTCTTCAATTCAGTACGAGATCTTCTTGTCTATAGCCCGATCGCCCGCGAGGAGACAGGGTGCGATGCTTCTTGGTTGGGCGATCGTCAATTTGTAGTATAATGTAATCTGTCAAAAAATCACTAAGAGCCAGAAAAGATATATCATAACTCTAACCGGATCATCTCTTCCCAGATATGTTCTACTGCTCGAATCCAAGGTGCTCTAATCCTTTCAATCCCGACAACTCTAAATTTTGTCAAAGTTGCGGCGAACCCGACCTCACGCCTCACTTCAGAAACCGCTACCGCGTGATTCGACTGTTGGGCGAAGGAGGATTTGGCAGAACTTATGAAGCCGTAGATATCGATCGCATGGACGATTCCTGCGTCATCAAACAGTTTTTCCCCCAAGTTCAGGGAACATCAGCACTTCAAAAAGCTACAGAACTGTTTAAGCAAGAAGCCAAACGACTTTACGAACTCGGCGAACATCCCCAAATTCCTCGATTAATTGCTTATTTTGAACAAGACAAGCGGCTTTATTTAGTACAAGAATTGATTGAGGGGCAAAATTTACTGGCTGAATTAACTCAGCAGGGCGCTTTTAACGAAGAAAAAATTTGGCAGTTGCTGGCAGATATTTTACCGATACTGAAATTTGTGCACGATCGCAATGTCATTCACCGAGACATCAAACTTGAGAATATCATCCGCCGCCGCACCTCCCCCAATCCATCTCTAACTGTGGCAAATTTTAAAAATTCCGCTTTCAGGAGGGGAGCACGCCGAGAGTTAGTTTTAATTGATTTCGGCGTTTCCAAACAAGTGACTGGCTCGCTGATGAGCCAAGTAGGTACGACGGTAGGAACCCCCGGATATTCGCCTGTCGAACAAATGCGGGGTCAAGTTTTCCCCGGAAGCGATTTGTATAGTTTGGGGATAACTTGTCTCAGACTGCTAACTCAATGTTTGCCAAAAGTTGACGGTTCCGATGACCTTTACGACCCAATTAACGGCGGCTGGATTTGGAGAGAACGCTTGCCCGCCGACACAAAAGTTAGCAGCGAATTAGCAACAATTTTAGATAAATTAATTCAAGATTATCTCAAAAATAGATATCAATCGGCTGATGAAGTAATCAAGGCTTTAAATCTCTATTCTCTCCCTCCCCAACCCCATTTTGGTAAGGCTGGACAACTGAATTTGAATTCTTCTCAGACCAAAGCCGCCCTACCTCCGCTAAATGCTTATCTGACTGAAACAGAACAACTTGCTATCAATACTCCGGTCAATCAAGGCAGGCAAGTCAACAGCAATATCTCTGTTAACCAGAGGGGAAAAATCAACACAAATCCGCCTCCAAACAAGGTAACACAAAGTATTGCTACTGTCAAAAGCACTTTTGAATTTCAGGTAGTTACAGTAGACAATCGCGGGCAGCAAACTAATCATAACAGCCGCAAAGCGCGTTTTTTTGAAGAACATCTCGGCCGCGGTACAGTCATGGAAATGGTATCTGTTCCTGGCGGTACTTTCCTCATGGGTTCCCCAAAAGATCGGGGTGACAGCGACGAAAAACCGCAGCACCCAGTAACTTTAGCATCTTTCTATATTGGCAAATTTCCAGTCACTCAGTCGCAATGGACGGCAGTTGCAGCGCTGCCGGAAATTAAAATGTTTCTCAATCCTGATGCTTCCCGTTTTAAAGGTGTCAATCGACCGATTGAAAATGTATCTTGGTACGAAGCGGTGGAGTTTTGCGCTAGACTTTCTCGCCAAACAGGTAAGAAGTATAGCTTGCCTAGCGAGGCGCAATGGGAATATGCTTGCCGGGGGCAAACTATGACGGCGTTTCACTTTGGAGAAACGATTACCAGCGAGTTAGCAAATTACAACGGAAATGCTAATGAGGCTGATGCGCCGAAGGGAGTTTATCGCTTTCAAACGACAGATGTTGGTAGTTTTAAACCGAATGCTTTCGGATTGTACGATTTGCACGGCAATGTGTGGGAATGGTGCGCGGATGCTTGGCACAATAATTATAACGGTGCGCCTGTTGATGGCAGCGTTTGGGAGTCTGGCGGCGATTATTCGCTGAGGTTGTTGCGGGGGGGTTCTTGGAACGATCGCCCTCCGAATTGCCGCAGCGCGTGCCGTCTCAGATATCAGCCGGATTGTAAGGCTAGTATTGTGGGTTTTCGTGTGGTTGTTTCGCTTGTCTAGACTTTAATTGAATTCATTGACAAACAATCTTGAAGTTATCTGCGTTTATCTACGTTTATCTGCGGTTTCCCTATCAATTAAAGATTTATGCAATAAGTCTATTGATCTTGTGTTCGCATAGAGAAACCCGGTTTCTTCATCAAGTAACCGGGTTTCTCTATGGTCGATCATCGCCCATTTAGCCGTTAACTAGCCTTCTTCTGAGGAGCCACCATACGTTCTACACTCATAGCAGCCACGCTCAATGTCACTACAGCCATGCCAAGAATTGCCACAGGCTGCAACTTTTCATTGATAATTAGGAACCCGAAGAGTGCGGTCATTGCCGGGCCCAAAGTGCCAATTACTGACGCTAATGCTGCTCCGGCATACCGGATGGCAAAATTGTTCAAAAGATAGCTAAACAGCGTCAGCACGCCTAAAACAACTCCTCCTGCAATCAAACCAGGCCAAACATTTTGGTCGATTTGAGGAGCCAAATTTTCTGACAGGGGCACCCACAAACTCAGGGAGGAAAATACAAAAATTGCGGCGAAATTAACTAAACTAAAAGGAATCGGGTGCAGCTTGCCCGCGGCCATTTGCGTCAGCAATACGTAACCTGCAAAGGTAATCCCAGAAGCCAGTGCTGCTGCGACTCCCACCCCGACATTGCCGCCGCCGGGAGGTGGCGCTGCAAAACTCGGCCAGCCGGCTAAAATCAGACCTAGGGTAATCCCGCCGATCGCCAAAAAGCCGATCGTACTGGGGCGAGCGCCAAACAAGATCCAAGAACCGAGTACGGTGACGATCGGGTAAATAAAGAAAATCGTAATCGCAATCCCCGCCGGAATATTGCCGATCGCCAAATAAATCAAAACCTGAGACAAAAACAGAAAAAATGCGCTTCCTAAAACCTTGCTCCACAAAGCTCGATCGCCCGACTGAAACAACCGCCTAATATCTTTCCAGACATTCGGATACAGAAAAGTTGCCAATATTGGCATCAAAGCCATCACCACGATCAGCCGCATCAACAAAATCAACAAAGAATTGCCAAAACCAGGAGTTACCACCCCCGGAAGTTCAAACAAGCCAAAAATCATCCGAGGATTTCTGCTTTTAATCAAAATTCTCAAACAAACATTAAACAGCGACAAGATCACCGCCGAAGAGAAAGCCAGCATCAAACCTGCTTGCACTTGAGGAATTGCTTGAGCGGGTGCTGCCGGCATTGCTGAGGGCTGCGGTAGGGCTTGCCGCGGCGCATCCGCAGGTGTTGGCTCCAGAACTTGCGGGCGGATAGAATTAGTTGATTGATCGGGATAGGAATCTTGAGCATCGAAAGGATTCTCAAGATATTCTTCTTCTTCGAGTTCTTCCCTAATCCGGTTGACAAGATTTTGTAACAGCTCTTCCCCTTGCATTTCTAGGGTTTTCATATTGTTAAGCCGCATGGATAGTTCGCTTTCATAGCTGCTCAAATCTTGTTCCAGCATCTGGAAACTGCGATCTATCCGCTCATCCAGCGCCGCCAATAACTCCGAAGCCCGTTCGTCATAGTTGCTCGGCGGCATCGGGATCGGGAACTCTCCGCTGGGAATTGGGCTGCTGAGAGAATGGCCAGAGTTAGCGCTGAGTTCGTTAAACCGCTGCACCAACAAATCTTGCAAATTGTGGGCCAAAACTTGAGCCAACTGCTTCAGCCACAATTGCTGCTGCTGAATGTATCGCCCAGACAGAGATTCCATTTGCTGGGACTGCAATTTGCGATATTGATCCCGGAGGCCTTCAATATCGTCAATCAGGTGATTTTTTTCACTTTGCAGGCGAGTAATGTCCTGATTTAACTGGCCTTTGACATTTTCATGCAAAGCGTCCAGTTCCTGCATCACTGAGTGTAGGACTTCTTCCGCTGATTGTGCATCCCCTGGGTCGTCTTTTGACGAGTATACGTTGCGCTGCGCCATTAGTCTATAACCTCTAATTTAAACTGCACGTTCAGTGTTCTTAAGTATTTTGGCTGCATCAGGTCGCAAGTTCTAGTGAGTTGCTCTCAAAGATTACGGACACTGTTGAATCTATAGTAGTCGCTAAGCTAGAAATGTGAAAAAATTGCGATCGCCCCAAGAACACTTTGTGCAATTAGAAATCATACTACAGCTTGACCTCTGCACCGATTGCTCCCAGTAATTCCCGCATCTGACTCACCCGGATCAACAGCCGAATAGCCCCTTCCCCGACAACTAAATTTGATTTTGGGGCCGACACTCCTCACCCCTCAACGCATAATTTAAGCCCTAAACGGCCAGAAACCCAGTTTCTCGGCCCAAGTCTCTCCGACACTCTGACACCCGGATTTATGATGTTAAAAGTTCCGAGCTTTTACTTACCAAATTTTTAATAGGCGATCGCACCCTCAAAAAGCCACCCTGCGCCATCAAAAAACTAACACATCCAATTCCCCAAGGACAACAGGTATGGCCTCCGAAATTTATGACCGAAGAGCGAGCCCGCCGGGCCCCTGGCTTCAGACACGGGGAAAAGTCTGCACCGGTTGAAACAGCCTTGAATATTTATTTGCACATCAAGATACAATATACAGGTCAGATTGTGTATACTGTAAACATGAAAGCAAAACTCAAATCCAATGCCAATGTAACATACTCTTGTAACTACCATGTTGTCTGGTGTCCCAAGTATCGCAGACCAGTATTGATTAACGGTGTGGACATTCGACTAAAAGCCATACTGCAAGAAGTTTGCACCGAATTTAATGCCGAGTTACAGGAAACGGAAGTCATGCCAGATCACGTCCATGTGCTGGTAGGAGTAGACCCGCAATTCGGAATCGCAAAATTGATTAGATATTTAAAAGGGCGTTCATCTCGACTACTGAGACAAGAATTTCCTTGGTTGAAAAGCCGACTACCAACTCTTTGGACAAATAGTTATTTTGTTTCCACCGTCGGCGGTGCGCCGTTATCTGTTGTCAACCAGTATATCGAGAATCAAAAAAATGTCTGATTACGGATTTCAGCAAAACTTAATTAGTCCCGATTCTAGCCTGAAAGCGATTTGAGAATTTGTATGTGGTGAGTCAAATAAGTTAGCTAATTGTGCGCTGTACTATGGTCGTCAGTTGTATTTCAAGACTGGGAAGACTCGCGGTAAATACGACTTTTACAAAATATTCAAATCAAATTTGCATTTTAAAGCACTTTACTCTCATGTCGCACAGCAAACTTTAACTAGCGTTTTGGTATTGCGATCAGCTTAAGATAAGTTTTCTGGAAAAATTGAGGAGATAATTTTCAGTAAAGTAACACTGATTTATAGCCTTTCTCAGAAAGATCAGGTACGCGAACGGCATGGGGCATTGGGCATGGGGCATTGAGCATTGGGCTATCCTCACTTTTTTGAGAACCGCTATATCTTGAGTCTTGTGATTGATAACCTGTATTTTGCAGTCAAAAATCACAGGTCACATATACTAAATTTAAACAGGGTATTATTTGTTATTGTCAGTGACAAGGTGCGCATTGCGCACCCTACAATTAACGGGAATTTACGACGGATTGTCAATCGGTAACAACCGTAACTTCGCGATATTCCCCAAGAGCTTTTGTGTCGGGCAAAATACCAACGCGGGCGAATTTCAAACCACTAACTCCTTGCAGTGATTCTACCATACCAGTTTGCACTTTTGCTTCTACCCAACCTTCGCGAGACAAGTAGCGCAAGTATTGTTGATACTCTTCCCATTCGTCTTCGGTTGAATAAACTATAGTTAGCATTCCTGATTGGGTAATTCGCTCTTGTGCATCTTTGTCAACGGCTTTTTCGATCCGCTTTTTGACGAGCTCATATCGAATATCGCGAGTGCCTTTGACATCGAACATTTTTTCAGTATTTTCGTTGTGAAAAATGTCGATCGTGGTATTCTGCACTAATACTAAATGTGCAAGTTCCATGTTGATTTGAGACTCGGCTTGCAGGCGAAACACTGTGCGGGCACAGTCGCAAATTGCTCGCAGTTGTTCGTACCGCAAACTGTGCAAGTGAAATTGGCTGAATTTGCCGTCAATAGATTTCCCGACATAAATCATGTGATCCATGCCGTCGGTGCATTCGATGTCGCAGTAATGGGGGAGAATTTGCTGCATTCGCTCTTGCCAGCGGGCCCAGGTTTCTTGGAGTTTGGTGCTGATTAGGTTCAGCATTTGATCGTAGCGGGTACGATCGCCATAAACGCAGTTATGTTCGTTTTCGCAGGCGGCTTGGTAAGCTTCAACTGCTGCCTGAACCGTGGATCCGCACTGCACAAAATAGTCAAAATACACTTCTAAACGCTCGTTTAAATATTCGGCTGCTCGCACCTCCATATCGACTGTTACTTTTTCTTTTAAATGCTCAATGTAGTCGAGCAAGTCGAGCCGTAGTTGCTCGCCTAGATGGGTAGTTTGTGTTTGGCAAACGGCATCGGCTATGGCTAAACCTAAGCGGAATTGTTCGAGCAAATCTGTTTGAATGGCTCGGTTTCTTTCGTCGCTAGAACCGCGAATGTCGGAAATTCCGTACAACGGATGAACGTCTGCAAATACGATCGTCTCTTGGGGCAGTCCCCAACTGCGCCTTTCTGCTTCTTGGGCGAACCGCCACTCGACTGCGGGATGAATGTTGTGAATGTGGGTAAACCGCTGCTGAATGGCTTGTCGCAGTGCTGCAATGAAGGCGGGAATGAGTTCTTGGGCGTGTTGAGCGTCAATGCCGTTGAAGTGGTTTGCCCGATCGCACAACAGCCCAACTACGCCCAAAATCCGCAGCCCGGAGCCCTCGCGAGTGACAGATTTGACCACAAGGGGTACTAACAGCATCGATTGAGTCCCCATTTTGCGCAAAGTTCGATCGCACTCGGTGCGGCATTCCCGGCGCAAGTCTGGGACGTTCCAAACTTGATTGGCTGCGGTAGCCTTAAAAAAGTGAGAAGCTTCTAGGGATTCCATTGAATAAATAATCGGCTGCAAATGTTGGCCGTCTTTGGAAACTAATAGCTGTACGTGTTCGCCGTCGGGGCGCAGCAGCAAAGTGCCGTCAGCATTAAAGAGCGATCGCAAACAGCGATCGATTCTCTCAAATTTATCTGGCCGCAGCATCGAATTGCAATCGATCAATAACTGAGTCAGCCGCCGAATTTGCTCCTGTACGGTGACATCAAAACCTTCTAGCAGCAGCAAACCTTCGACGCGGTAATTATCCAAATTTAGTCGATCGGCTAAATTTGCCAGTTGATTCGGCTGCATCAGCCAAGCTTCCCGTTCCGCCACAGGCATTAAATTTAAGGGAAGATCCGTAAATTCATCAATTTTTGAGTCAATTCTAGTAATTTTCAACTGTTCCGAACCTAGCCAAAATTCAATAAATTTGCGTTCGCGGTGTTGAGTATTTTTCATACTCGCCGTAACAGGTTCATCTAGTACACGCAAACCGTCGAGATCAATTTGATAAAACCGCTTAAATACCCAGTACAAAAGGTGACGGCGGTACAATTGTTCTGCTATTTTGGCATCGCAATCCTCGAACAATTCCAGCAGACTGAGCCCAGTTTCTGTAAACCAACCGTTATTAGATTGAGTGACCAAAGGGGTTCCCTCCCAACCGGCTAAGCGGCAAAATGCCGCGTTAGCGTAACGCATGGCAAAAGTTCCCGGTTCCATGACTGCGATTAAAACGCGACGATCGCCGAGAAATTGAAACAGTCGCTCTAAATCTTGTTTCCACGTTTTCAAGCGTTCAATTTCAGCAGATTGACTGGGTACTTGAGCCGTCAAAGCTTCCAATAGCTGATCGACGCTTGGTTCGCTTGGCAGATTGTCACTCTCTTCCTCTGTTGGAATGATACTTTCGGTTGGCAGTGATTTTACGGAGTTGGTGTTGTTTTGATGGGAAGACGATTTAGGAGTAGACATATGTAAAACACCTGAAAGCAGTGGATTTTGCCAAAAAATGTCAGCGATCGGGATTTATGGCTTTGTAAAGAACTTAGATATGGTTTGTAAAGTTTGTGTATAGGTATCGGAAACTGGGTGTTCTCTCTGGCGATCCGCCCAGCAACTTTTACTTTTTTTCACAAACAACCTCTCCGTCTCGACGTTATAGGTGATATTAACGTGTTTACGACCTAGGTGGTAACACCCATTATAAGCGGTGTTCTGTAGAGGATAGTGTCAGCGACTCATGGTATTTGACTCAGAGGCGAGATATATAGCAGTTTTAGGTTGAATGAGGAACAGCCCCGGTAATTGGGAATAGGAAATTGGGAATAGGAAATTGGGAATAGGAAATTGGTAATAAGAAATTGGGAATTAATTCCGAGTGTGTTTTTTACAAAATAAAACAAATAAATAATTCAAATTAATTATAACTTGGCAATGACAAAAATAAAATATATAATATATCTAGTAGCATTTGTAAAAGGACATAGTTATGGCTTTAACGCTTAACAATCTCATCGGCGATCTGACTGGATTTCCTATATTTGCTGGTGGGGGAGCGCGTCTTTTGGGATTCGGTACATCAGATGAGATTGACGTAGAGGATGGAAATTTGTCATCTTTTCCCTGGGGAGTTTGGGGACTAGATGGCAACGATACCATAGCAGGTTCCTCGGATTCCAACGAACGGCTGTTAGGAAATAATGGGGATGATGTTATCGGCGGTGGGGGCGGAAATGACATCATTTACGGCGGGAAAGAGAACGATCGCCTGGATGGAAATGATGGGAACGATGTAGTTAGGGGCGACGCGGGAAACGACATTATTTTTGGAGGGTTTGGAAACGATATTCTGCGTGGAGGGCAAGGAGACGACGATTTAGATGGCAATGAGGACAACGATTTCTTGGTGGGCGATCGGGGAATTGATGTGCTCACTGGAGGCCCTGGTGCTGACATATTTGTGCTTAGAAGCAACGAAGAATTTGGAGTCAATGGAGCCGATGTCATTACCGATTTTAATTTTGACGAGGGCGATCGCATTGGTTTGACGGATGGTTTAACAGAATTAGACCTCTTCTTCACTGACGACAATCTGATCGCTTACGACAACGACGGATTTATCAACGATATGGTGATTGAAAACTCAAGAAACGGACAGATTGTGGGGATAGTTTTAAACACGAATAGCTTTGAACTTACTGGTGCATTTGAACAAGCGAGTCCGTTTGCATTGGCAGTTAACGGTTCTCAGTTCCAGTTTTTGGCTTAGTTTTGTGTAGGCGGATTTGAGGGACACGGCAGTTCCGGGTAATGACACGGTATTGCCGTGTCCCTATAGATATTGAGGATGAGCTAATGTATTGAAATATTCCTTTAGCCGTTTTTCATGCTAATCTAGAAGTAGCAACTAAAATTAGGGGGAAATATAAATGACCGCTAAAATTCACCCTCCATTAACTGCACTCCCAGAACAGCGGTTATTTTTGCCACTGTCGATGACTTGGGAGCAGTTTAAAGCTCTAGATTCCTTGCTAGAGTATACTCGCAGTGTTCGCTTGTCTTACCTGGACGGATATGTAGAGATTATGACACTTTCGCCAGCTCATGAAACCATTAAATGCCTGCTGGCATTACTGCTAGGTCAGTTTTTTTTAGAAAGAGATATTAGTTTTAGACCGACGGGTAGCGCCACACTCCAAGGGGAAACAAAAGGCAGCAGTAAGGAACCAGATTTATCTTATTACTTTGGCGAAGATAGGCGGCAGCGGGAAACGCCAGATTTGGCGATCGAAGTTGTTTTTACCAGCGGAACTATCAATAAGCTGGAATATTATCGGCGATTTAACATTGCGGAAGTTTGGTTTTGGGAAAATGGAGTATTTTCGCTTTACCAACTGAAATCGGAGGGTTATGAGTTAGTTTCTCGGAGTATGTTGTTGCCGGATTTAGATATATAATTGCTGAGTCAGTGTTTGCAAATGTCGGAGGAAAAAGAAGCTTTGAAACTTTTTCGGAATGCTGTTCGAGGTTGCTAATATTTTGCAGGATGTGAGTGAAGGGCGCACTTATGCCAGAAATGCCGGAAATGCCAAAAATGTACGAATTGTACGAATTGTCATAACAATCGAAATCACCTAAAAACCTCCACCGTTTCTAGCCTGCGGACATTTCATTTTCCCCTATACTATTGGCAGTATAAAAAATCTCACTCTTCAGCAATTACCTATGAATAGGAGTTATTCGCGGTTTGATTCCCTCGCCAGCATCCTAGCAGGAACAGTAACGGTAGCAGGAATAGTCATGTTTGCGCCTGCACCGATTTTCGCTATGTCTTCGCCAGAAATTGCAAAATTAGCTGAATCAGTCACCGTTCAAATCAATGGTAAATCTCCCAATATGGTGAGTAGCGGCACTGGATTTATTATTGCTAAAAAAGGCACGACTTACACTGTACTGACAGCTAATCACGTTGTTGTCAATCCTAAATTTACTTATACAATTCACACTTCTACAGGAAAAGATTATCAAGTAACCCGTAGTGTACTATTGCAGAAAGGCCAGAATGCTCCAGATTTAGCAGTCGTAACATTTAACAGTGCAGAATCTTATCCAGTTGTAACTTTAGGCGATTCCGAACAAGCGGCAGTTGGTACAGGAATTTTTGTGTTTGGCTATCCAGCTAATGAGTTGCAAGAAAAGTACGGAACCAATCGCAATTTTGAATTTTCACCGGGCTTTGTTACCAGCCGTCTCCCGAATCATCCACAAGGTTATACTTTGCGCTACAACGCTGTCACCAAAGGGGGAATGAGTGGGGGGCCGGTATTTGATGTAGAAGGGCGCGTAGTTGGGATTCACGGACAGGGCGATCAGGATTTAGATGATGTCACAGATACGGACAAAAAATTCCTCATAGGTAATAAAGCAATTACTAAAACAGGATTTAATTCAGCGATTCCTATTAACACTTTTATCGCTAAATTATCGGAAGCTGGGTTGAATCGATCGGCACTTTTGATAAATACCTCTCCCACAGCTAATGTACCTCTGAAACTGAACAATCCCCAAGATGCTAAAACTTATTATGTTCGGGGTTTAACTCGGTTTGATAAGGGAGATGCGCCGGGGGCTGTGGCCGATTTTACGAAAGCGATTCAAACTCAATCGGATTATGTAGAAGCTTATTTCTATCGGGGACTGGCGTATTTTGACTTGAGAGAAATTCCCAAAAGTCTCGCTGATTATAGCAAGGCGATCGCCCTAAATGGCAGTTATCTCGATGCGTACTACAATCGGGGACTGGTTTTGTCGGCGATGGGCGATAAACCGGGGGCGATCGCCGATTATACTCAAGTCATCCGTCAGGATCGAAACTTTGCCGCAGCTTACAACAACCGAGGCGTAGCGCTTTCGGACTTGGGCGATCAAAAAGGGGCGATCGACGATTTCAATCAAGCGCTGCAAATCAATCCAGGTCGCGCCAACACTTATTTTAACCGAGGATTAGCGCTATTTCGCATCAATAACGATCGCTCTGCCTTAGCTGATTACACCCAAGCGATTCAACTCAATCCCAGTTATGCAAAGGCTTATGCTAATCGAGGGATTACCTTGGTGAGAATGGGAGATCGGCCAGGGGCGATCGCAGATTTGCAGCAAGCCGCCCGTTTATTTCGCGCTCAAGGGATGGCCGCAGATGCTCAGAAAGCATTAGATTTGATTGGTCAATTGCAAAAATAGCCAATTGCAAAAATAGCAAAAATAGCCCCGCCGAATGGAATTCGGGGCTACACAAACAAAGTCCGCCTACGCGGACTGAAAATCTATTTAATTCTTCAGTCCGCGGAGGCGGACTTCGTTTGTGTAGTAGCGGTTTCAACCGCCGAATTT